>CAZPXI010000327.1:0-3308 GCA_964590715.1 uncultured Desulfobulbus sp. | reverse complement strand
GATACACTCCGGGCATGGAGGAAACCTCTTCCCGCTTCCCTTTTCCCGGCATGATGAACAGGGGGTAGATCATCTGATCCGGGGAAAGCCGGGTTTCACGGATCATTGCCCGCAGGGTTTCGTTCTGTCGCATCCGGCGGGGCCGATATTCTGGAAAAACCATACTGTAACCTCTATATTTTTTTATTTTTTGTTTTTTTGTCTGTTGATTTCGCAGAAAAATACAGACTCCAAAAAGTCCGGGCCGGGGATGCCGCTTATAAAAAATTCTCAGGAAGATGGGCCCGGGTTGAGTTCTATTGCCAGCGCCTTGACCTTTTTATGGAGGTGGCTTCGCTCCATACCGACCAGCTGGGCTGTACGTGAGATATTACCCTCATTTTCAAGCAGACGCGCCTTGAGATAGTCGTGTTCAAACTGTTTGCGGGCATCTTTGAAATTCAGGGTACGGTAGTCGGCCACTGCTCCCGGGACCGTTGTCGAAACCGGCGTTGCCGCAGGTGCCCCGAGAAACAAACTTACATCTTCAGACTCGATTGTCGAGCCCGGGGTCATAATCAGGAGACGTTCGACCATATTTTTCAATTCGCGGATATTCCCAGGCCAGGTGTGTGCCATGAACAGGGCAAGAGCGCCGGCGGTAAATTTCTTTTTTCCCAAACCTTTTTTCCGGAACTGGGCCAGAAATGCCTCTACCAAAAGGGGAATGTCTTCCCGGCGATCCACAAGACCAGGAACCTCTATGGGAACCACGTTGAGCCGGTAAAAGAGATCGGCCCGAAAATGACCGGCCTCTATCTCTTCTTCCAGTTTTTTGTTGGTTGCCGCCAGGATACGAACATCGACGTTGATGGTCTTGGATCCCCCTACCCGTTCAAAACGCTGTTCCTGGAGGATACGCAACACCTTGGCCTGACTTTTCAGGCTCATGTCACCGATTTCGTCGAGGAAAAGAGTGCCGCCGTTGGCCTGATCGAATTTTCCCTGCCGTCGCTCGGTTGCCCCGGTAAAGGAGCCCTTTTCATGACCGAACAGCTCGGATTCAATCAGATCATCGGGGATGGCGGCACAGTTGACTTCGACCAGCGGATGACGACTGCGGGTTGATTTATGGTGGATGGTCTGGGCAACCAGCTCCTTGCCGGTTCCGTGTTCTCCGAGGATTAGAACCGAGGCATCGGTGGGCGCAACCCGCTCAATCTGTTTTTTTACCCTGAGGATAGCCGGTGAGGAACCGGTAATTTCGATCTGTTTCGGGCTTGCCGCTTTAAGGAGTTTATTCTCCCGTTCCAGGCGGGCGACATGAATACCGTTTTTGATGGCCAGGATAATTTTATCATAGGAAAGCGGTTTTTCAATAAAATCAAAGGCCCCTTTGCGGGTGGCCTGGACAGCGGTTTCAATAGTTCCATGGCCGGAGATCATGATAACCGGCAGATCAAAGCGCTCTCTGATGACGCTCAAGGCCTCCAGGCCGTCCATACCCGGCATCCAGATATCCAGCAGGACGAGATGGACCTCTTTGCGCTCCAGTATCCCGAATCCCTCAACGGCATCGGCCGCAGTTAAGGCCTTAAATCCCTCATCGGCAAGAATGCCCGATAACGCCTCTCGTATGGGCGCTTCATCGTCTATGATCAGGATAGTATCAGCCATGATTCCGGTGTCGGGTTTAAGGAGTCGGATTCCGGAAGATACAGCTGTCCAGATTTCGTAAATCCTTAAAAAAAATAATTAGTTGCGGTCGGTATGCCTTGGCCCGTTTCATCGGCCGAAAGGCTGCCTGTTCTCAGTTGCGGCATAGTATCAGGTATCCGCCGGGAGCTCAACCGTAAAGACCGAACCGGTGGGCGCATTCTCTTGGACGGTGATGGAGCCGTTATGTTCGGCAACGATGGTGTGGGTGATGGCCAGACCAAGGCCGGTTCCGGACTTTCGGGTCGAAAAATAGGGCTCAAAGAGCCGGGGTTTGACCTTGTCGCTGATGCCGGGCCCGTTATCGGCAACGGACAGCAGAACGGAATTTTTCTTGCGTTTGAGTTCGATGTGGATTTCTCCGCCCTCGGGCAGAATACCAACCGCATTATCGAGCAGGTTGATCAGCACCCGCTTCATCTGGACCGGATCGAATTGAAACGATGCAATATCCGGCGCGATGTCAGTGGAAAACCTGATATGTTTATGGGCCTCCCGGTACAGAACCAGAGTATCGGTTATCATCCTGGTCATGTCACTGAGTTTTTTCCTGACTCTGGGCATACGGGCAAAATCCGAGAACTCGCTCACCAGCCGTTTGATCTCATCCACCTGGGTAATGATGGTTGCCGTACATTGATCAAAGATTTCCGAGTCACGGGGCAGGCTGTCCAGGTAGCGTTTTCGCAGACGCTGGGCGGAAAGCTGGATAGGGGTGAGGGGGTTTTTTATCTCATGGGCAATCCGGCGG
The DNA here is from genome assembly GCA_964590715.1 of uncultured Desulfobulbus sp. Classification (GTDB taxonomy): domain Bacteria; phylum Desulfobacterota; class Desulfobulbia; order Desulfobulbales; family Desulfobulbaceae; genus DRLX01. Next base: position 862 of record CAZPXI010000327.1, on the reverse strand, counting down.
GCCACTTCCTGCCAGGCCGCCAGCCGCTGAGCTTTTTCAAGATTTGTCAGGTTATCGAAAACAATTACATAGCCGATGGACTGTTGTTCATCGTCAAACATCCGGGTCACGTTGACCAGCAGCGAGAGGGTCTCGCCCGGACGCATGGTTAACCGCAGGTGACGCTCAATGGAATGTTTCCCCGACTCATGCAGTTCACTAAGAAACCGGTCCATAACCATCACATGCGGCCGAGCCAGTACCTCATGAAAATCCTGGCCCAGAAAAGAGGACAGGTCAATTTTCAGCAGTTCCTCGGCAAAGCGGTTGATAGTGGTTATCTGATTGTCCTCGCTGATGGCAATGACACCGGCCGCAACATTTTTAAGGATGGTTTCCAGATACTGCCGCCGCTGTTCGGAAATGGATGTGCTTTCCTGCAGGGCCTCATGGGCCTGGGCCAGTTGCCGGTTGCTGGCCAGAAGGTCGGCGGTCATGCTGTTGAAGGAATCGACCAACAGCCCCATCTCGTCATCGGATTCCTTTTCCAGGGTAAAATCCAGGTCACCGTCGGCCACCCGGCGGGTGGCAAGGGCAAGCTTGTTTATGGGGCCGGTAAGGGTTCGGGCGATATAGAATCCGAACCAGATGGCACCAAAGAGAATCAGCAGGGTTATAATCAGCAGCATGATGATCAGGCTGAGCTTAATCGGGGCCTTGAGCATGACCAGTTGCTGATAGTCGGTGATGCCTTTGGAGACCGCCTGCATCAGGGAGAGTTTTTCAGAGGGGATCAGCAGGGTGGTCACCAGGAAGAATAGATCTCCATCATCGGTTGACAGGTGAATGGGAACAATGGCCTGGACCAGCTCACCGATCATGG
>CAZPXI010000326.1:0-3309 GCA_964590715.1 uncultured Desulfobulbus sp. | reverse complement strand
CCCTCGACAACAAAGTCGTAGTCACGGATGATTTCGCGGATGTTGTCGGCGACAAGATATTTCTCAAGGGGAATAACGGTAATATCCGGGTTGATCGCCTTCATTTTTTCCATGGCCGATTCGACCTTGGCTTTGCCGATGTTGTTATGAAAATGGCAGATCTGGCGCTGGAGGTTGCTGACTTCCACGATGTCGTTATCGACAATACCTATGGTGCCGACCCCGGCCGCTGCCAGATACAGGGCAACCGGTGCTCCAAGACCCCCGGCCCCGATAATCAGAACCCTGGCTGAGGACAGGCGGATCTGGCCTTCGACTCCGACATCGGACAGGAGTATATGGCGGCTGTAGCGTTCTAGTTGTTCTTCTGTGAAATCGATCATAATTTTTTTTATTTTTTTGAGGTTTTTTGAGGTTTTTTTAGTGTTCACGGTGTTGAATAACGTACCAAAATAGCCGGCTTAATTCTGTCGATCAGTCCTCACCTTATATGGGAGAGCGAATGCAGAGCGGACGCCAGGTCGGCAATAATATCGTCGCAATCCTCAATACCCACCGATAATCGTATCGTGGTCGGCCAAACCGCCATGGCCTCTTTTTCCTCTTCACTGTACTCCGCAAAGATGGTTGATGCCGGGTGAATGACCAGGGATTTATTGTCGTTGACATTGGTTGCCCGGCGGATCAGCTGCAATGCATCAATCAATGCAAAACAGGCTTCCCGACTCTCGAGATCAAAGGTCAGGAGCCCGCCGTGCCGACCATGGAACTGGCGACTTGAGATCGCATGAAAGGTTGAACTCTCAAGTCCGGGGTAATGCACCATCCGTACTCCCGGGTGATCGTTGAGAAAGTGCGCAATTGCCATGGCATTGGCGCAGCTTTTTTCAATCCTCATCTCCAGGGTTTCAAGTCCGAGGGTATGGAGATAGGCCGTGTGTGGAGCCATGCATGCGCCGAGATTACGATAGACCTCTTGGCGCAGGGAACTGATAAAGGCCATGGGCCCGAATTTTACCGCCCGCTCGGCCAGTCGGGGCGCATTGTTCCAGTTAAAGGTGCGGTGGTCGATTATTACCCCTCCGAGCGTGGTCGCACCGCCGGAGATATACTTGGTCGAGGAAATGACCTCAATTGCGACCCCGGCCTTTTTGCAGTCAAACAGGTACGGGGTCATAACCGTATTATCAAGAACCAACGGCACGCCTTTGTCATGGCAGATTTCGGCTATAACCGTACAGTCGGCTACTTCAAGCTGCGGGTTGGTCATGCTCTCAAAAAACACGGCTCTGGTTTTGTCGTCGATCGCTCCGGCAACAGCACCCGGGTCGGTCATGTCCACACAGCGGGTTTCAAGGCCCCAGGGCGCAAGGGTTTTCTCAAACAGGCTGAGGGTGTTGCCAAACAGGTTTCTGCTGGTAACGATGTTTGTATCAGCTCCGCCAAGGGCGACAATAGTGTTGCTGATTGCGGCCATGCCGGAAGAAACGGCAATAACAAGCCCGCCACCGCAGAGACTGCTGATCCGCTGTTCAAAGTCACTCACGGTCGGGTTTGTGATTCGACTGTAGGCATGGGCAGGTTTCTTGCCCTCAAAGGTGAGCTGCATTGAGCGGGCATCCGGATGCTCAAAGGCCACCGAGTCGTAGACCGGGGCCCGCAACGCGCCGTGGCTGTCGGGATTACTTGTTCCGCCGTGGACGGCGGTGGTGGCAAAAGCCGACATGATCAGGCCCCTCCTCCCATAAAATACAGGAAGTCGACCTCATCGTTGTCCCGAAGCTGAGTGTCTGCGTACAGGGTGCGGTCGATGACCTTGCCGTTGACTTGCACCGACACCATGTCGGGTGACTCCACCTCTGCGACTTTCAGCAGGGTGAGTATGGGCAGTGACGGGGCATCGAATATTTTGTTTTCGCCGTTTACAGTGATTTGCATGTTTTGTTCCTCTATTTATCTATTGCATGTTTTTAATCTTGAGTACACTGATCATGTATATCAACTTTAAGCAAAGGGTAAAAAATGTCAAGAGAATTGTATACGCAATTAAAAAAAGTCTGAATTATGGGCCGCAAACTGCGGCAGGTGGAAGGGGGAAGTTAGATTACGAAGTTAATGACTTGACGTTTTTTTCTCGACATTTCCGCAAGTTCGGAAAGGTTCAGAGAGAAAACCTTGCGTAGGGCCTGTTCAGCTTCCGTTAACAGATCGTGGATCACATCGGCGGGATCGTTCGTGTCCGGGGCAAGGTCGATACTTCCCTCCAGAGCCGAAACTATTTCAGACACCGGTATCTTACCGGGAGATCGGGCCAGTTGGTAGCCGCCGTATTTGCCGCGCACGCTGCGAATGATTTCCGCCTTGCCCAGCTGGTTGAAGATCTGTTCAAGGTATTGCCTGGGAATGGTACGTGCTGCAGCGATCTCTTTAATCGTCAGCAGTCCCTGGTCGAAATGTTCGGCCAGAAAGAGCGTGGCTTTGAGTCCGTATATGGTTTTTGCACTTAGAGACAGCATCTTTTTGAGATTCTCCGTTCACTTTTACCGGCAGGTTGCATCAACCGGTCGTCCATCCTCTTAACTGAGAGTGTAGAGCAAGTCAACGAAGAAAAAACAGCCATTGTTCAGGGGCTGGATGAGCCGACCATCCAGCTCCAGTTTTTTTCAAAGTATCTGAATCCGTGAGCGTCACGGGTAAACTGTATTCGGAACGTTGCAGTTTTATTATTATTTTTTAATACAATGAATTACGGCTATCAAATAATAGTTTGCGTCACGGATTCAGGAACGTATTCTTATCGCTCAAACATGGAGGCAAGGCCGCCGAGTACCGAGCCCTCGCCCACGGTCTGGCCACCGGTTTGCGGCGCAGCCTGATAGATGCGGCCGGCCAGCCGGGAGAAGGGCAGCGACTGCAGCCAGACATGGCCCGGTCCGGTCAGGCTGGCAAAAAAGAAACTCTCACCGCCGAAAATGGCTGACTTTACATTGCCGACGAATTCAATGTCATAGTTGACGGTCTGGGTCAGGGCGACCAGGCAGCCGGTATCAACTCGCAGCGTTTCTCCGGCTGCCAGCTCTTTTTCAATAATGGTGCCGCCGGCATGAACAAAAGTAAGGCCGTCACCGTCGAGCTGCTGCATGATGAATCCTTCACCGCCAAAGAGCGCAGTTCCAATTTTTTTCTGAAAGGCTATGCCGATGGAAACCCCCTTGGCCGCACAGAGAAAGGCGTCTTTCTGGCAGATGATCCGGCCGTTGTAATTTTTCAAATCAAGAGGGATGATCTTACCGGGATAGGGTGAGGCAA
>CAZPXI010000325.1:0-3313 GCA_964590715.1 uncultured Desulfobulbus sp. | reverse complement strand
ATCATCGCTACGGCCTGGGCCGCCAGATTTTTGCTCCGCTGCGCAAGGATCTGCTCGGGGCGGAAGAGGGCGCCAGTTCCATCTTCACCTATGTCCATGAAAGCTGTAACGTGGTGTTTACCGATGATGTGTGATTTTTTGTGGTTCACTACAGAGGACACAGAGAAATAATTTTATGAAATTGACACCGTAAATTAAAAAAAATGAATATGCAAAACTGGAAAATACCACCCCTGGAAGTCCTCAATGCCGGGCCGGTTGTGCCGGTGATTGTCCTACAGAAACTCGAACATGCGGTGCCGCTGGCCAATGCCCTGCTCAAGGGCGGGATCAAAGTCCTGGAGATCACCCTGCGCAGCGAGGTGGCGGTCGAGTCCATCCGCCGGGTCAGCCGGGAAGTACCCGAGGCCATGGTCGGGGCCGGAACCGTAGCCTCCCCGGAGGATCTGCAGGCGGTCGCTGATGCGGGCGCGGTCTTTGCAATCAGCCCCGGCCTGACCCCGACCCTGTTGGATGCCGCTAACCAGGGGCCCATAGCCCTGATCCCCGGAATTTCCACCGCCTCCGAGTTGATGTTCGGTATGGAAATGGGCTATCGGGAGTTCAAATTTTTCCCGGCCGAGGCCGCAGGCGGAGTACGGATGCTGAAATCCATCGGCGGCCCGTTTCCCCAGGCCACCTTCTGTCCCACCGGCGGGATTTCGGCAACAAATTTTCGGGATTATCTGGCCCTGGCCAATGTTGCCTGTGTCGGCGGTTCCTGGGTGGTGCCGTCCCGGCTGATCAGGGAGCAGGCCTGGGAAAAAATAACCGAACTTGCCCGGCAGGCCGTGCAAAGCGAAAACTGAGAGATACCATCGCTTTATCCGAAAATAGCCCATAAAGGCTGTCTGCTCAGGCTATTTTCATAACAGCGAAGCGGTGTCATCGTTGTGGCTGTGACCTGTAAAATTTGGTCCAGCCATGCTGGTTTATCAGAGGAAAGCATGTTTTGAGAGTAGAGCGTTCCGATCGAAATATTTGCTCTGCATTAAAAAGTATAGGGATGTTATCTCTTTTTATCTCAACAGATGCGGCAGGCTGGTGCTACAGGGGCAGGAAGGATACAAAAAATGGCTGAGAGTCTATACATTGCGAGTCTGGAACCAAACAGCGGCAAACTGATTATCACCCTTGGCATCATGGAGATGCTTTCCCGCCGCGTTGACCGCCTTGGTTTCTTTCGTTCTATTACACCCGTAGCGCCGGAAGAGGATAACCATATCCGGCTGATTGCAAGTCGGTTTAACCTCGGCCTGCAACCCGGACAGATGGTCGGGGTGACTCATGAGCAGGCCAGGGCCTGGATTGCTCATGGCGAAGAACGCCGTCTTTTCCGTGAAATTGTCGCCCGCTTCAAAGAGGCTGAAGAGCAATGTGATTTTCTGCTCTGTGAGGGACCGGACATCACTCATCTGTCCGATGCATTTGACTACGATATTTCCATCCGTATCGCCAGGGAACTGGGTGCCCCGGCCTTGTATGTCTCTTCCGGATTTCAGGCAACAACAACCCAGCTGCTCGAAAATATCAGAGTGGCAGAGAAAAGTTTCAGGCAGCTCCAGTGCCCGCTACTGGCCGTCATGGTCAACCGGGTCGATCCCGCGATTCTGGATACGGCCGAGGAAGAATTGCGGACCCAGTGTGATTCAGATATCGCCATCGACCTGCTGCCCGAGGTGGAAAGCCTCTCCAGTCCGACCATGGAGGAGATTGTCGAGGCCCTGCAGGCCCAATGGTTCAGCGGCCCGCAAACACAACTTCAGCGTGATGTCCGTGCCTTCAAGGTTGCGGCCATGGGGCCGGCCAACTTTCTTGAACATATTGAAAAGGATGACCTGATTATTACCCCGGGCGACCGGCCGGATATCATTCTCACCACGCTCGGGGCCATTGCCTCCAAAAATTATCCGTCCCCGGTGGGCCTCCTGCTCTCCGGCGGCCTGACTCCAGCTCCCTCGGTTGTCCGACTGCTGGAAGGACTGGGCGACATGGCGCTTCCCATCTTCCGGGTTGATACCGATACCTATACCACCGCCATGAATGTGGCCGGAGTTAAGGGTAGGCTCTATCCGGAAAATGAGCGCAAGATTGCCCGGGCCCTGGGCATGTTTGAGGCCCATGCCGATATCCCGGCCCTGAAGGAAAAGATCCGTCTGACCCCGTCTTCGACCATGTCTCCGCTCATGTTCGAGTATTCCCTTTTTCAGCGGGCCCGGCAGGCACGTAAACACATCGTCCTGCCGGAAGGAGCTGATGACCGTATTCTGCAGGCGGCAGAGATCCTGCGTCTACGCGACGTTGTCGAACTGACCATTCTCGGACGGGAAAATACCATCCGTTCCCGGGCTGCGACACTTGGCCTGAAGCTTGAGGGCGTCAACTGTATTGATCCCCATACCTCACCCCTGCGTGAAAAATTTGCCCAAACCTTTTTTGAACTGCGCAGGCATAAGGGGGTCACCCTGGAAGCGGCCCATGATACCATGAGTGATGTCAGTTATTTCGGCACCATGATGGTACATCTGGACATGGCCGACGGCATGGTGTCCGGGGCGGCCCACACCACGGCCCATACCATCCGGCCCGCCTTTCAGTTCATCCGGACGCCGCCGGGTGTCCTGATTGTCTCTTCGGTGTTCTTGATGTGTCTGGAAACCCGGGTCCTGGTCTATGGTGACTGTGCGGTCAACCCCAACCCCAACTCCGAAGAGCTGGCCGAAATTGCCATCAGTTCGGCCCGGACCGCGGAGATGTTCGGTATCGAGCCGGTGGTGGCCATGCTCTCCTATTCCAGCGGCACCTCCGGGGTCGGAGCGGATGTCGACCGGGTCAGAAAGGCGGCGGAAATTGCCCATCAGCGCAGGCCGGATCTCAAGCTCGACGGCCCGATCCAGTACGATGCCGCCATTGATGCGACCGTGGCCAGCAAGAAGATGCCGGACAGCGAGGTGGCCGGCAAGGCCACGGTTTTTATCTTCCCCGACCTCAACACCGGCAACAATACCTACAAGGCGGTGCAGCGATCATCGGGTGCGGTTGCCATCGGCCCGGTCCTGCAGGGGCTCAATAAACCGGTCAATGATCTATCCCGTGGCTGTCAGGTCGCCGATATCATCAACACGGTTGCGATTACGGCGGTGCAGGCGCAATATAAACAAGGATAAGTTACAAGGAGAGAAGATGAGTATACATCCGTTGGCAGGCAAACTGCCCCCTAAATCCATATTGGTCAATGTCCCGGAACTGATCTCGGCCTATTTCACCCTGGTTC
>CAZPXI010000324.1:0-3320 GCA_964590715.1 uncultured Desulfobulbus sp. | reverse complement strand
TTACCACAACCGACGGAAGACTGCACGTCAATTGCCGGCCGGGAGGTTCTGCGTGTTTTGCAGGGCAAACCAGTAGAGCTGTTCTTCGGTAAAGGCGTGTTTGCTGGATCGGATGAGGCTTGCCAGCGACCGGATCTGGATGTCGTCAAGGCGCAGCCCGCTCTTTATGAGTTGCAGGCTGATCGCCCGTACACCCGTTTTAGGGCCGAAATTGAGTTTTCGTGCCGTTCCGACCCGATGTGGTTCGTAGGGCTCGTAGGTCTCCGGAGCCACAGACAGTCCATGCTGATGAAGCCCGGTCTCGCAGGTAAAAATATCATCGCCGACTATCGGATGGTTGCCTGGAACCGGGATTCCCGTCACCCTGGCGACATAGCGGCAGAGTTCGGGCAGTAGTTGCGGTTGATACTGCCGGTTGTGGCGGATCAGGGCCATGAACCCCACCACCTCTTCAAGGCGGCAGTTTCCGGCCCGTTCACCCAAGCCAAGTACGGTGGCGTCGAGCCATCCCGCTCCTGATTCAACGGCCGCAATCGAGTTGGCGGTGGCCATGCCGAAATCGTTGTGGCAGTGGACGCCGATCTCCACGTCAACTGATTTTTTTACCCGGCCGACAAGGTTTTGCAGCATGGCCGGAGTGCAGGTTCCCACCGTATCGGCCAGACGAATTCTCCGGGCCCCATTTTCCTCAGCCACCTTCGCAACCTGCAAAAGGAATTTGGGCTCGGCGCGGGAGCTGTCCTCCAGTCCCACTGAAACATAAGGGATGCCAAAGGAAAAAGCCTGGCCAATGGATGCCGCCAGGGTTTGTTTGACCCAGGTTCTGTCCTTTTGCAGTCGTTTTTCAATGTGCAGGTCGGAGACCGGGATGGATAAAGAGAGTACATCCGGTCTGCAGGAAGCGGCAAAGGCAATATCTTTCTTTCTGCACCGGCTCCAGATCCCGAGCCGGCAGGCGGTTCCGGTTATTTTTCGCGCGTCACAGACGAGCGTTTTGAGGTGGGTGTGAGCAGGTGAGGCTATGCCCAGTTCTATCTCGTCAATACCCACCTCGTGAAGGTGGTGGATGATTGTACGCCGGACGGTATCGGTAAACGTGATCCCGGGTGTCTGTTCCCCCTCACGCAAAGTGGAGTCAATGATGCCGAATTGTTTTCTGGTCACGGTTGATCTCCCCGATCTGTTTTTTATCTAAGGGCTCGCTCAAGGGGGTACTCTTCATGGCGTGTGCCAGTTCTGGAAATAAACGAGCGAGCGGGGCCTTGTTCCGGTCGAATCCCCCTGCGGCAGCCAATGGTTCATGGAGGGGTTGCGGCGCATGAAGCAGAATGCAGGTAGCCGGGTCGTTCAGAATGATACATTTTTGTATCTTTGTCGCGTGTTATTGTCTGTAATGCTACAAAAATGACATGTTTTATATTGGTGTTCGGGGTGCCAGGGTCCGGTGGCAGTTTTTTTTGTGGGGAATATCGGATGAATAGGCCGGATATTGAGGAGAGCACAAAGGGGCGGGGTGTTTGGAATAATTATTGCTTGAGAAAGCTGCAGGTCACAAAAAAATAGAGAGAGGACGCAGCAATGTATAGATCGGCAGAGAGCAGGGAGCAGAGGGATGCGACAGGGGGAGGATCAGAAACGGTTTCCTCCATTGAGGCGCTTGAGCTCAAGGCCTTGTATAGAATTATCAATTTTATCGGATCCGCCGCCCATCTGGACACGGCTTTATCGGCAATATTAAAGGTGCTGCATGATACTCTGCGGATGGAAAGGGCGACCCTTGCCTTGCTTGATGAAAATAACCGGCACCTGACTATCCGTGCTTCGTACGGTCTGAGTGTGGAAGAAGAGCAGCGCGGTGTGTACGATCTGGACGAGGGGGTGTGCGGCCAGGTTTTCAGTACGGTTTCGCCCTTTATTGTTCCTGACGTGCGCAGTGAACCCCTGTTTTTAAACCGAACCGAGGCCCGGCGGAAAATCACTAAAACAAAAATTTCCTTTATCGGGGTCCCGGTGGTTCTCGGCGAGGTCCCCGTCGGGGTGCTGAGCGTTGACCGATTGTTCGGCAATGACGTTTCTTTTGAAGAAGATGTCCGATTTTTGAGCGTTGTGGCAACTCTGATTGCCCAGTTTCTGAGCCTGAACCGGGCCATTCGCCGGGACCGGCAGAAACTGGTCCAGGAAAACATCAGCCTCAAAGCCCAGCTCCACAATCGCCATAAAAAGCATTATATTATCGGCCACAGCAAACCCATGCAGGAGGTCTTCTGGTCGATTGAGCGAGTAGCGCCCAGTAAGGCCACGGTTTTGCTGCTTGGTGAGTCAGGCACCGGCAAAGAGCTGGTTGCCCAGGCAATCCATGAGGCCAGTCCGCGCAGGCGCAAGCCGTTTATCAAAATAAACTGCGCCGCTCTGCCTGAGACACTTTTGGAAAGTGAATTGTTTGGTCATGAAAAGGGTGCCTTTACCGGTGCCGCCGGCACCAGGATCGGTCGTTTTGAACTGGCGGACAATGGAACATTGTTTCTTGATGAAATCGGTGAAATGCCTTTGCTGCTGCAGGCAAAACTGTTGCGGGTCTTGCAGGAACAGCAGTTTGAGCGTCTGGGATCGACAAGAACAGTGAGCGTGGATGTACGAATCATTGCCGCTACCAATGTCAGGCTGGAAGATGCCGTGGCGGCGGGGAGTTTCAGAAATGACCTCTATTTTCGTCTGAATGTGGTTCCCATAGTGTTGCCGCCGCTCAGAGAGCGAAGAGGGGACACCACGCTGTTGCTTGATAATTTTCTCCAGTTGAGTAACAAACGCAACAATAAAAATATTCGAATGTCAAAAGATTTTCTGGATTTTCTGACGGAATATGAATGGCCCGGCAACGTCCGTGAGCTTCAGAACCTGATGGAACGATTGGTCATTCTGTCCACCGAAGATGTTCTGCGGGTTGAAGACCTGCCGGCACATATTGTCCATCCGGTCGCCCGTGTTCAAAGAGACGAAGAACCAGCTGTTCCCTCATCGTCCTTTATGCGTACAACCACCATGCCCCAGCGACGAAAATCTCTGCAGGATATTGAGCGTGAACAGGTTGAGGACGCCCTGGTTCGTCACGGCTGGGTCCAGGCCAGGGCGGCACGGGAACTGGGGTTGACCCAGCGTCAGATCGGCTACCGAATGAAAAAGTTTCACCTGCAACGGCCGGTGTTTCCATAAACCGGTATGGCAGAGCAGGGATTTACAGGCAACAGCCACAACAAAGAATGAAAACTCGTAAAAGTTCACCAGCACCCCATCTTCGTCCGATCAGGCCTCCTTACATAGAC
>CAZPXI010000323.1:0-3326 GCA_964590715.1 uncultured Desulfobulbus sp. | reverse complement strand
GGTTCTGGCACAGGAAGCCGGTCTCCCGGTTCTGCAGCCGACCTCCATCCGGACCGATGCCTTTCTTGATGAGATCAGCACCCTGCAGCCGGACCTTATTGTTGTTGCCGCCTATGGAAAAATCCTGCCGGGTTCCCTGCTCAACTTCCCTCCCATGGGAACCGTGAACGTTCACGGCTCCCTGCTGCCGAAATATCGTGGTGCCGCTCCCATTCAATGGGCCCTGATCAATGGTGAGGCGGAAACCGGCGTGACCATCATGCAGATGGACGAGGGCATGGATACCGGCGATATTCTGCTGCCGGAAAAGCTGCCCATCACGGATGAGGATACTGCAGGCACTCTGTTTGACAAGCTGTCCCGGCTCGGCGGCAAGACCCTGCTTGAGGCCATTGCCCTGCTCAAAGAGGGCAAGCTGCCACCCATCAAACAGGATGACGCCCTGGCCACCGAGGCCCCCATGCTGACCAAGGAGCAGGGACATATTGACTGGGACCGTCCTGCCCGTGAGTTGCACTGCCTTCTCCGGGGCCTGGACCCCTGGCCCTCTGCCTATGGATTCCTCAGCGGGAAACGCTTTCGTTTCTTCAAACCCGAGGTCATCACCCGCAACGGCAGCGAGAGTCCAGGCACCATATGCAGGGCCGACAAAGAGGGACTGCTCGTTGCCTGCGGCCATGACAACCTGCTCATCCGCGAGATTCAGCCCGAGGGCAAAAAACGAATGTCGGTGGCGGCCTGCCTCTGCGGTTCTCCTTTTGGTCCCGGGGATCAGTTCACCTGATGAAAACAGCCTATCTCGACTGTTTTTCCGGAGTCAGCGGCAACATGCTGCTCGGCGCCCTGCTCCATGCAGGTCTGGAGGAAGATGATCTTCGCAAGTCGCTTGCCGCCCTGCCGGTTTCAGGTTTTCAGCTTGAAATTAAAAAAGTATCTGCAAGCGGACTTGCCGCGTGCCAGGTCCAGGTTTATGTTGAACAGGAGCAGCCCCATCGGCACCTGCAGGACATCAAGGAACTCCTGCAGGCATCAACCCTGGCTGAGCCCGTCAAACAACGGGCACTGGCGGTCTTTACCCGTCTGGCCGAGGCCGAAGCCGTTGTCCACGGTGTAACACCCGACGAGGTCCACTTTCATGAAGTGGGGGCAGTGGACGCCCTGGTTGACGTGGTGGGTGTTGTTGCTGGTTTTCATCACCTGCAGGTTGCTACAATTTTCTGTTCGGCCCTGCCCATGTCCACAGGTTGGGTAACATGCGCTCACGGCGAGATTCCACTGCCCGGGCCAGCGGTCTGCGGACTGCTGAAAGATGTACCGGTCTACGGCGTGGAACTGCAGCAGGAACTGGTCACTCCAACCGGCGCGGCTCTTGTCCGTGAGCTGGCCGATGATTTCGGGCCCATGCCTGCCATGACCATGGGCGCAACCGGATACGGCGCTGGCACCAATAAACGGACCGACGGACGGCCCAATCTCCTGCGGCTTTGCTTAGGATTAAGACACGAAGTTGCCGAAGCCGGTGAGGTGGAAGTTCTTGAAACCCACATTGACGACTGGAACCCTGAAATCTGGCCCCATGTCAGCGAGCGCCTGATGAATGCCGGTGCCCTGGACGTGAGCCTGACCCCGATCCAGATGAAAAAGGGCCGACCCGGCTTCCGGCTCAAGGTTCTCTGTGAACCGGCCCTGTCTCTGGAGCTTAAACATGTTATTTTTTCCGAGACAACCGCTATCGGCCTCCGTTTTCACCGGCAGCAGCGGATGACTCTGCCGCGCAGGACGGTTAACCTGGAAACGCCCTGGGGGAAGATTGCGGCCAAAGAGACCCTGACCTCAGCCGGACCGGTCATCACCCCGGAATATGAAGCCTGCAGGAAGCTGACCGAGGAGCATAACATTTCCCTGCAATCCGTCTACCGCGCATGCGCCCGGGCCGGTACAACAGAGGATAACTCCAGGAACCCCGACTGACCCTTTATCAATATGGACCGATTCTACATGTTTATCGCCACCGGGGCCTACAGCGGCTATCTGCCTAAGGCTCCCGGCACCTGGGGATCCATGGTCGGAGTAGCACTCTGGTTCTGGCTGCGCTCTTTACCTCTTGCTCCGTATTTCGGCGTTGTTGCCGGGATTTTTGTCATCGGAACCATTGCGGCCGGTGCTGCTGAAAAAATAGTCGACCACGGAGATCCCGGCCTGGTGGTTATCGATGAAATCGTCGGCCAGCTTATTGCCCTGGCCGCAGTGCCCGCCGAACCGCTCTGGATTATTCTTGGTTTTGTCTTCTTCCGAATTTTTGATATACTGAAACCATTCCCGGCGGGCTGGCTGGACCGACATATCCATGGCGGCCTTGGCATCATGCTTGATGATGTTGCCGCCGGCCTTTACGCCCTGCTGATTGTTCAGCTCGGCTTACGGTTTTTTGGTCCATAGGAGTACGAATGGCAGGATATATCGACTTTCATACCCACGCTTTTCCCGACCAGGTTGCGCCAACCGCAATCCCGGCTCTGGAAAAAAAAGGGAACGTCAAGGCCTACTTAAACGGTACGGTCACCGACCTGCTGAAATCCATGGATCAGGCCGGAATTGAGCAGTCGGTTGTCTGTTCCATTGCCACCCGGCCGGAACAGTTTCAACCCATTCTCGACTGGTCCCTGTCCATCCGTTCACCGCGTATCGTACCGCTGCCCTCGGTACACCCGGCCGATCCCGACCGGTTTGATCATCTGCAGCAGATACAAGAGCAGGGGTTTGTCGGCCTGAAACTCCATCCCTATTATCAGGACTTTTTTCTTGATGACCCGGAACTGCTGAAGTTTTACGAAAAGATAAAAGAGCTGGGCCTGATGTTGATGATGCACACCGGCTATGATATCGGATATCCCCGGATCCGGAGGGCGAATCCGCAACGGATTCTGAATTTGCTGCAGATGGTGCCCGGTCTGCGCCTGATAACCACCCACCTCGGCGGCTGGGATGAATGGGCGGATGTGCGTGAACTGCTCACCGGCCTCCCCATTTACATGGAAATTTCCTTTGCCCTTGATTTTCTCGATCAGATCCGCCTGCGCGACCTGATTGAGAACCATCCGCCGGAATATATTTTATTCGGCACCGACTCACCTTGGGCCGATCAGGCGACTACTCTGAAGATGCTTAAAAAACTGGGCCTGCCGGATGATTTGTTTGAGCGGATTGTTCGGGAGAATGCCAAAAGTCTGTTGGCATAAGATGTGATGGCCGAAAATGGCGCAGAGCGCCGATGGACACGCAGCACCGCCGAGCGGATGCTGCGAGTTCTGTAGCTCTGTAGGTCT
>CAZPXI010000322.1:0-3340 GCA_964590715.1 uncultured Desulfobulbus sp. | reverse complement strand
GCCACCCGCTGCTTTTCCCCCCCGGAGAGCCGGGTCACCGGCCGGTCGGCAAAATCGGCAATCCCCAGCTCCTCCATAACCAGGTCCACCAGATGATGATCCCGATCTGAGAGACCGGCGAACCGGCCAAGATGGGGATGACGCCCCATCTCCACCACTTCCCGGACCGTAAACCCGAACCGGACCACAAAATCCTGCGGCACCAGGGCCACCTTCTGTGCCAGTTGTCGTTGGTTCCAGGACGCCAGGGGACGGCCATAAAACGTAAGCTTCCCCGACTCCGGGACAAGCAGCCCGCAGAGCAGATCAAGCAGGGTGGTCTTACCGCTGCCGTTTGGCCCCAGCACCCCATAACAGCAGCCTTTTTCAAGCTGGAGATCAAGATCCCGCAGCACGGGCACGGTCCCGTAGCCGAAACCGATCCGCTCCAGCTGCCAGAGCCTATCAGAGTCCTGCTGAGCCATCCTGCTGCCGTTTTTTGAAGATTACACAGAAAAAAGGGCCGCCGATAAGCGCGGTCAACACCCCGATGGGCACCTCGGCCGGCAGGACCGCCCGGGTCAGGGTATCGGCAAAGAGCAAGAGCAGGCCGCCGCCCAGAAACGAGAGTCCGATCAGCCAGCGATTATCCGGACCAATCAGATGGCGGAGAAGATGGGGCACAATCAGGCCGACAAAACCGATGATCCCGGAGACCGACACACAGACCGCGGTCATCAGGGAACAGACCACCAGCAGGATCCAGCGCAGCCGGACCGTATTAACGCCCAGGGTTGCCGCGGCCCGCTCTCCGGTAGCCATGATGTTGAGCTCGCGCCCGTACAGCAGGCAGATTGCAAGCCCGGCCAAAGCAACCGGAAACAACAGGGAGAGATTCTGCCAGGAGACCCCGGACAGTGAGCCCATGAGCCAGAAGATAATAATGCCCACCTGTTCATCGGCCAGAAACTTGAGAAAACCAATGGCAGCGGAGAGAATTGCCGCCACAATCACCCCGGAAAGGATCAGGCTGGTGGAGGACAGGCGGCGGTCGCCCGAGGCAAGAGCCAGCACCGCAAACAGGGTGAAGAGACTGCCGGCAAAGGCAAAAACCGGGATGGACAGCGCCGGCGGCAGGGCCAGGCCGAAGACCTGGAGTACGATCACCAGGGAGGCCCCGAAGGCGGCCCCGGAAGAAATCCCCAGGGTATAAGGGTCGGCCAGGGGATTGAGCAGAATAGCCTGAAACACCGTACCGCAGAGAGCCAGCACGCCGCCGACCAGCACGGCCGCCAGAATTCGGGGCAGACGGACATCGGCAACCACCGCCACGGTGACCGGTTCCAGAGTGGAGGCGCCACCGGTAATCCGTTGAAAAACCACCTGCAGGACATCGGCGGCCGGGACCTTCATGTAGCCCATGGTTGCCGCCAGTACCATGGAGGCAAGCAGCAGAACCAGCAGGACAAGGCCTGTGGCAAAGGAAAATCCCGGCCGAGCAGCCATCTATTTCAGGACGATGCCCGCGTCTCTGGCTGCATCAGCGGCATGGTTTACATAAATCTGCGCCACCTTGTCATTCTCCCCCATTCCGTGCAGGTACGGGAGAACGGTGATCCCTTCTTTTTCCAGCCTGGACTTCCAGGAATCCTTTTCCGGACCGGCCATGTCGTTGGTGGCATGGTCGCCGGCAACTATCATGAACGCACGAATGACCACTTTTTTAATGCCCTTGCTTTTCAACTCCGCCAACATCTCCTCAAAGGCAGGATATCCCTCAACCGTACCGACAGCAGTCATCACATCGGGATAGGCAGCATTCATCTCATGCTCAAACTGCAGGTAGGAACCACCGGAGGGAAAATGATCATTGCCGTGCCCCATGTAGACAAGAGCAGCTCCTTCCTTTCTTGCCCGGTCAACATCTTCCTGCATGGCCTTGACTGCAGTCCTGATATCCTCTGCATAGGGATGCTGAACACCGAAAGTGCCCAGCATCGGACGACCGATAACCAATTTGTTAAACGGTTTGAATTTTTCCTTAATGGTATCAATGGATGCCAGGGCATTCACATAGGAGGTCAGATCGAGGAATTCCTCGGCAGGGGCAATATGGGTAGGCTGCACCACCAGAGTGTCATAGCCGTCATCCTGAAAATCAGCAATGGTCGCCAATGGCCCCTTAACATGCAAAATTTCAGAGGGAACTTCCGGATGCGATTTGATATAGGCGGGATCAACGGCCCGTTTCTGCCAGATCTTGCGAATGATGTTTGAGGTAAAGGCAAAGCGCACCGGGGTATTCGGATATGCTTTTGCCATCTTGGCCTTGATGTTCAGCAATCCCTGCAGCGCAGGCTCGACCGTGGTACCGAACATGGCCAGAACAATACCGTTTTTATGTTCCACCTTGTGCTCCTCTGCAACTGCTGCCTGCGCGATAAACATGCACAACAGCACTCCCGTGAAAAAAACCAGCTTCAACTTCATGACAATCTCCTTCTTTCACGGCCCGGGAAAACAAAAATCCCGGACCAATTATAAAAATTGATCCAGGATTTCCCATCTTTATCCCAGAATCTGTCGTCTGCCTTCTCCTTGAGCCACAGGAGAATAGCGCTCTTTTTCAGGCAGGTCTTCTGACTTCCGGATCAGCCTCCTTCCGCACCTTCCCATCTTAGAACATATAAAAAAAGACAGTGGTCTTGCGGAATTCGTCCCCGGTTACAGCGGCGGGCCCGTCCCGGATTTTCACCGGGTTCCCTCTTCATCTACTTTCGTAGAACCTGAAAATCTGAAACAAATCATTACTACGTGATCTTTTCACTGTCAAGAAAACTTCGCCCATCCACTTCATTTAGTGCTTGACTCACAAAAAGACACCATATATAGTGCCTGCACGTTTACTGGTACGCTTCACGGGAAGCGTAAAAATGCATCAGATCGATGCACGAAAGGGAATCCGGTGAAAATCCGGAACTGTCCCGCAGCGGTAAGTGGAAACGACCACCGTCTCCCGGTAACGGGAACAGCACTGTGCCGAAAACGGCGCGGGAAGCGACGGTCAGTAGGCCCGGATACTTTTTTTATTCTTTTTTTGTATCCATAACATTGTCCATAAGTCCGAAAACCTGCCGGTAATAATTCATCCATACTTGACCCTTCGAGGAAAGGAGAGAGCTATGTCTGCGTCTGTTCAGGCCGCATCTGCGGCTGAAATTTCCGTTTTTTCAAAGATCCAAAAGCGTGGCGGTCGAATTGTTTCTTTTGATATCAACAAGATAACCCTGGCCATTCTCAAGGCCGGTCGTGCCGGCGGCGAGTTCGGCGAGCCTGAGGCCAGGCGGCTGACCATCCGTGT
>CAZPXI010000321.1:0-3340 GCA_964590715.1 uncultured Desulfobulbus sp. | reverse complement strand
CGCAGGAGATTTGGTTTCATTGGTCGTTCCTCCATAACAGACCGAAATGCCGAAGAAGGCAGACAACGGGAAAATAAATTCGTGCCCGGTGGACGTTTTCACTGTATAAGGCACATAAACCATGGCTGGATCAAATTTTCTATCACAGCCACAACAGATAGCGTAGACTTCGAACTATGAAAATCGAATAAAATAATATATTTTCATGGTTAATTTTCAAACAAACATGAAAGTTTGAATATGTGTAGTGTATTTCTGTAGGTAGGGCAAGCAAAAATCAACAGATTCACCCATGCGGAACAATTTTTCCAATATAATTCTGATCGGCATGGCCGGTGCCGGAAAATCCACGGTTGGTGCCGTGCTGGCGAGCCTGGCCAAAAAACAATTTATCGACACCGATGATCTGATCAGTGAGCAGACGGGAATGGTCCTGCAGAATTTCCTGAACAGCGTTGGCACAGAGGCTTTTCAGCAGCAGGAAGAACAGACCCTTGTAGGCATTACCCTCCACGATCATGTCATCGCCACCGGAGGCAGTGCCGTTTACAGTTCCGCCGGCATGAGGCATCTACAAAAACTCGGGCCGATCGTCCTGCTTGAGGTCGACCTGGAAACCCTGGAACAACGGGTGCACAACAAGGATTCCAGGGGCCTCATCAATCCAGGAGAGGGCAGCTTCCGTGACCTGTTTTACTCCCGGCAGCCCCTGTACCGGCGCTGGGCCGACATCCGTATTAATGGTTTCGGTTCTCCGGAGGAGATCGCCCGGTCAATACTTAAAAAGCTGACCGAAACAAAAAACAGCTAATCTCTTTTTTCCACTACTCGAGCAGCCCGCCGCCTGCAGATGATTCTTCCATGGCCCGGTTGAGCACCAGGGTCTTGCCGGTGGCAACGGCATCCCGATAGGCATCGGCATGGAGCCGTATCTTCCGGGCGCTTCCCTTGCGAAGTCGGGGAAAATGGATGGCGACAAATTTCTGCAGACCGATATCTTCGGCCAATATCAGATCCCGGACATGCTTCCGCTTCACCGCCGGAGCTGAACATTCCTCTCGACCAAGAGCCAGCTTTTCCCGAAAGCCGGCTATTACACCATGAAAATAACTGTTCCGGGCCCGCTGTCCGCCCCGGGGGAAACGATGCCGGTTCCGCTGCCATAACGAGGCCAGCTTTCCGGTCAGGAAATGATAACAGTGTTCGGCCACCACCACATTTTCCCGGCGGCCAAACAGTTCAATGGTCCGAAAACGTACATCTTTTTTCGGATCATAGATTGAGGCGCAGACAACCTGAACAAAAAAGTATTCCTGCAGCAGAGCGCAGATGCCGCGCAGGTAGCCGGGCATACGCTGCCTGCCGGTGTTCAGGCTTAGATGAAAAAAAGCCGTATCGTCTGCCGGTGACAGATCCAGATTATGGCGTCTGAGCAGCTCACCGGCCCGCTGCATGGCCAGTGCCGCCTCGTGCTCGTTGTCGGATCCGGCAAGGGCCAGCAGCTTTTCCACCTTGGCGAGTATCCTTCGCCCCTCTTCAGTCACGGGTGAAGTTGAAGGTTCAAGGCTGCCCAAAAAATCCGCACTATCGGCCCTGGCCCGGCAAAAGCAGCCGGACAGGCCAAGCAGTGTACAGGCTTTTTTAAACAGCGGACCATGGCCCTCGTCCGGGGCGGAAAAGATATCCGAACAGACCTGATGGGCCATCTCGTGTTTAAGGACCTGGAGGGTTATCTTCCATGGGTGGCTGCGGATAAGATGCGTGCTGATGGCAATGACCCGATATCGATGATCCCAGGAACCAAAACGGGTGCTGGAATCGGTCAACTCAAAAACCGGCGGCTGCAGATCAACCCGGTACTGAAAACAGATATCTTCAAATTCAGCCTGGATCTGAGCCAGCCAGACCGCCCGCAGCTGCCGGTCAATATGATTGTCCCTGATCCGCTTAGTCATCGACACAGCCACAACTCTCCTCTTCCATCAGACAGTTCGGGCAGACAAAGGCCTGCCGACGACCGGACCAGACAAGTTCACCCGGAAGAAACAAACGGCCGCACAGGGCACAGAGCTCCTGTTTTTCCTCGGATACGACTGTCACAGGATCGCCTTGATAGCCTCAATCCGTCTCAGGACCGGCGGGTGAGAGTACTGTAAAAATACCTGCAGGGGATGGGGCGTCAGGTTGGATAAGTTGGCCAGGGAGAGTTTTTTCAGGGCCGTGATCAGGTCCAGGCCCTTTCCGGTGGTGCCGACGGCAAATCCATCGGCCTGATATTCGTATTTACGGGAAAAGACATTCCCCACCACCGACAGCAGAGTTGAAATCGGCGAATACAAAAAACCAAAAAAGACCAGACCGGCGTAAATGGAGAGATGCTCCATGCCGAAGGCCTCAAACAGGCCGGGATTCCGGATAAACAGGGAAAGGATAAAGAACATGAGGCCGGTCTGCAGGATACTGGAGGCCATCATTTTCAGGATATGCTTTTTCTTGAAATGGCCCATCTCATGGGCCAGAATCACAACAAGTTCATCAACACTCAGCTTCTCCCCCAGGGTGTCAAAAAATACTATCCTTCGAAAACGGCCAAAACCGGTGAAAAAGGCATTGAGACGGTTGGAACGTTTGGATCCGTCCATGGTATAGATACCCTGGAGGGCAAAGTTCTGCTCACGGGCATACCCGGTGACAGCCTGCTTCAGTTCCCCATCGGCAAGTGGAGTAAACCGGTTGAAAAGCGGCATAATGACAACCGGAGCCAGGAACTGCATGATGATCGTAAAACCAACCACCAGCAGCCAGCAATACAGCCAGGCCAGCTCGCCGCCCTGTTCAAAAAACCAGAGAATCAGGGCCAGTATCGGTCCGCCGAGAAGAACGACGAGCACTATGGTTTTGAAGATATCAAAAATAAAAGTTTTGACCGTTGTCCGGTTTAACCCAAAACGATTTTCTATGACAAAAGTGGAGTAAACCGAAAAAGGCAGGTGCACCAGACCACTGAGCAGCAGGAGCAGGCCGGTAAAGAGTAATCCGGTGGGAATGGCGGAAAAACCAAAACTCCTGGCCCACTGGTCAAGCAAATTAAAGCCGCCCAGCATGATAAAGGCAATGGTCAGCGGCAGCATGAGGGTATCCTGGAACAGGGAAAAACGCAGGTTGACTCTGGTATACTCCTGGGCGCGCTCGTATTTGTCAGCATCATAGATCCCGGAAAATTCCTCGGGCAGCATCGGTTGCAGGGAGCGAAGCGTCAGGAGCGAAATCGTAAGATCAAGCAGATAGCCAAAGGCCAGGACACAGAGAATGAAAATAAGATAGGAATTCACAAAGACAC
>CAZPXI010000320.1:0-3348 GCA_964590715.1 uncultured Desulfobulbus sp. | reverse complement strand
GCCGCCGAGCCGATGGCCGGCATCAGCAGGGGCAGGGTAACTTTGGTGAAAACCTGGCGGGGTGAGGCCCCGAGCATGGATGCGGCCTGCTGTAGTTCCGGGGCAAGTCCTGCCCAGTAGCCTCCGACAATGCGCATGACCAGGGCGTAGTTATAGAAGACGTGGGCCAGTAGAAAAAACGCAATGCTCTGGTCCAGGTGAATGGGTGGGGCCTGGAGTTGAAACATCTGCATGAGCGTAGCATTGATCAGGCCGCCGTCACCGAGCAGGGCTCGGAAGGCGGTTGCCGTAACCACCGTGGGCAGAACAAAGGGGACGGTTGTCAGGATCCGGACTATTCCCTTGCCGGGAAAACTGTAATGGGCATAGATATAAGCTCCGGGCAGGGCCACGATCAGGGTCAGCAGGGTGGAAAGGGCGGCCTGCCAGCAGGTGAACCAGAGGATATGCAGGTAGATCGGGGTGGTAAAGAACCGAACAATTCCGCTGCCGGTCCATGATCCATCCGGAAAAAAGCTGAGGATGAAAATTTTGAGCAGGGGATAGAAATAAAACAGGCTTAAAAACAGCAGAGGCGCTGCCAGCAGGAGCCAACCCTTTGTTTGCTGCTGCTTCACGAACATATGTGGAACCGGTCCGGATGGTGCAGGGAACTTTAGCGCAGGACCGTATTGGTCCAGGCCTCTATCCATGCTTCCCTGTTTTTTTCAATCGCGGCCGGAGAAACCGTTGCCGGAGTCCGGGCAACCCGAGCGAATTTTTTAAAGACCGGTGGCAGGGTTGCGCTCCGGTTGACCGGGAACACAAACATCTGCAGAGGGACATCTTCCTGAAACGGACGGCGGAGCATAAAGTCTACAAGTTTTTGGGCCAGAATTTTTTTCTTTGTTCCCTTTACAATGCCGACAAATTCAATCTGTCGGAAGGCTGAACCGTCACTGACCACCGCCCCGGTCGGCGCGCTATCCAACGGTTTTTCAGCGTAGTAGACAACGGCGGCAGGACTGGAGCCGTAACTGACCACAATCGGTCGATTGCCCTTGGAAGCCGAGGTGAAATGGCCGTAATAGGCGTCCTCCCAGCCGTTTGCAACCAGAACCTCGTTGTCGCGAAGCTGCTGCCAGAATTTAAGGTAACCCTGCTCACCGAACCGACCGATGGTTGCCAGCAGAAAGGCCAGGCCCGGGGATGAGGTGGCCGGATTTTCCACCACGGTCAATCCCTTGTATTCCGGCCTGATCAGGTCTTCCAGGCCGGTCGGCGGCGCGATGCCTTTTTTTATAAACCATGCCTTGTCATAGTTGAGGCAGACATCACCATAATCCACCGGCAGGAGCCGGTTCTCCCGGTCGAGTTTAAACCGGTCGTCAATGTTCTCCAGCTCCGGCGAAGCATAGGGCTCAAAGATGTCGGCCTGAATGGCCCGGCTGAAAAAGGTGTTGTCGACCCCGAAAAAGACATCGGCCAGCGGGTTTTCTTTGGAGAGAATGGCCTGAATCAGGGCTGCTCCGGCATCTCCAGCCTTGAGTACCTGCAGTTTGACCTGATTTTGTTGTTCAAACTTCCGGATTAGTTTCCTGCTGACGTTGAAACTGTCATGGGTCATCAGGGTGAGGGTTTCCTGGGCCGGAACCGTGGATGGCAGAAGCAGCCATGCCGCAAGTGAAAACAATAGGAGGGAGATTTTTTGTTTCATCAGAGTATCCTTGTGACGGTAGTGCAAAAAAAAGCCGTCCACCAGAGGCGAACGGCTGAAAAACAATAGTAAAAAAAGTTCCTCCGCCGGCATTATCCGGATCAGGTGTGACGGTCGGGCCTTTTGTTTCCGCCCCTCTCAGCCCGGTGTTGCCGAGCTCCCGTTATTGAGAAATATATACAGGATGAAAGGTAGAACACTCCCATGGGAAAAGCAACAGATTTTCAGGCCCGGCGCCCGGCGCGGTTATTCCAGGTATGCAGAAAAAGCCGCCCTGTGTTCCTCCCGTATCCGGTGTGGCCTGTGGGTTGTACTGTCAATGAACAGGCCGGTTTGCCGTCCGCCGGCTGTCAGTTCGTTTTTGCTGTTATAGAAACGAAATTCAATCACTGCAGAGACGTGTTTTAAGCGGGACAGCCAGACCTCGATCCGTACCTGGTCTCCGAGAAAGAGCTGTTTTGTGTAGCGGATTGTGGTCTCGGCAAGAGAGGGGAGGATACCACCTTTGTTCATGACTTCGGCCACCGGCATACCGGCGGCCTCAAGCAGTTTCAGACGACCGATCTCCATCCACTGGATATAGACGATGTTGCTGACATGACCGGCAAAATCAATGTGGTAGGTGTAAATGTCCTGGTGAAAGATAATTTTTTCCATGGAAACAGGCCCGGTTGGGGATATAATACAGTATTAGTTGAAGTCTGTTGTAATCCTTTCCGCGGGATGGTCAAGAAGTCTCCTGTTGAGGCTAAAAAAATATTGATGGTGGTGGTGAAAAAAATGCGAAGTCTGGTTATCGGCGGTACCGGTTTTGTCGGCCGCCATCTTGCCGTCCGTCTGGATTCACCCATTGTTGCCGGTCGAAGCAGGGAAAAAGTGTCTCAACACTTTGGTGATATTGAGGCCCGGACCTGGAGCCAGAAGCATGTGGATCCGGAGCTTTTTACCGGGGTTGACACCGTTTTTCATCTTGCCGGGGAGTCGGTTTTTCATGGCCGATGGACTGCGGCTAAAAAAGAGCGGATACGGTTGAGCCGGGTGGAGGGAACCCGCAGGCTCGTGGAGGCAATGTCCGCTGCCGAGCAGCGACCAACAACCTTAATCTGTGCTTCAGCTGTAGGCTATTACGGATCACGGGCTGATGAGCTGTTGACCGAGCAATCATCCCCCGGTGATGATTTCCTGGCAAGGGTCTGCGTGGAATGGGAGCGCGAGGCTATGCGGGCGGAGGAGTTCGGGGTGCGGGTGGTCTGCATTCGAACCGGAGTGGTTCTCGGTCGGGACGGCGGCGCCCTGGCCCAGATGCTGCTCCCGTTCAAGCTTGGTCTGGGCGGCAGGCTGGGCAGCGGCAACCAGTGGATGTCCTGGATTCATATTGAAGATCTGGTTGGGATCATGCTGCACGTTGCAGCGCATTCCGAGATTCGGGGCGCAGTGAACGGTGTAGCCCCGGAACCGGTCATCAACAGGGTGTTTACTCAGCGGTTGGGGACAGTTCTGCACAGACCGGCCGTTCTGCCGGTTCCCGCCTCTATCCTCCGGTTGGCAATCGGTGAGTTTGCAACCGTGCTTCTTGCCTCTCAGCGGGTTGTGCCGGAGCGGATAAGTGCGGCCGGCTATACATTTTCCTTCTCAGGTCTTGACGAGGCTCT
>CAZPXI010000319.1:0-3375 GCA_964590715.1 uncultured Desulfobulbus sp. | reverse complement strand
ACCTTTATCAGTCCGAAAAATATGTTCGAGGTCGCCCGCAATGTCGGCTGGACCCCGGGATCCACCCATTCCGGTTATGTGGACGCGATCATGGGGTTGGGCTATGTCGGAGCGGCAATCTTGATTTTCTTTCTCCTGACCGCCCTTGCCCGGGCCTACAACCTTTCCAGGCGGTACCCGGAGTATATCTTTGTGGTTTCAGTACTGATCTGGCTCTACTACAACATTCTGCTGGAGGCGACCTTGATCACCCGGCCGTCGTTCATGAGCTTTTTCTGCATGACCATGCTCGCCAGACTGGCCCTGCTGCCCGGAGCTGAATGGGAGCGGAAATAATGGCGGAGCCGACTGTAACCGTTGCCATTCCGACCTATAACCGTTCAGCGATGCTCAGAGATACCCTGGCCTGTATGACGGCCCAGGAAACGGACGATCTGTTCACCTATGAGATCATGGTCATAGATGATGCCTCAACCGATGATACCGCCGCTGTTGTCCTGGAAATTATTGCACAGTCGCCTGTCCCCATGCGCTACGTCTATGGCGACGGCAGGGGATATACAGGCGTACTCAACAGGGCAGTCGCCGAGTTTCGCGGGCAGTGGCTGGCCCTTTTTGATGATGATCAGCTGACCCACACTACCTGGCTGAAGGAGTTGTATTCCGTTGCCGTTGAACAGGACGCGGAGATGGTGGGCGGGCCCATTGTTCTGGAGCTGCCCGAAGAGACCCTTGCCGGTCTTGGCCCGGTCTGCAGGGATCTTTACGGCGAGAGTCCCGATGTCAGGAACCCTGAACTCTATGCTGACAAGCCGCCGCTGCCCTCCGGTGGAAACCGGCTTGTCCACAGGCGTGTTTTTGAACGGGTCGGCCCCTTTGACGAATCCATGCTGACCGGTGGCTGTGATCGGGATTTTCTGCTCCGGGCAACAGACCAGGGAGTGGTTATGGGCTGGGCACCGGATGCCGCAGGTCGGCACCGGATCCTGCCGGAACGGATCACGTATAAGCACATAAAATGGTACAGTCTGCAGTGGGGCTGTTCCTTTGCCTATATCGACCGGAAACGCTCCGGAATGCTCAAAACAACACTTTCTGCCATTGCCAGGATCGGCCAGGCAGTGCTGGTCCACGTTCCTGTGCTTTTGTGGGCGAAACTTCAGGGGAACAGGGCAAAAGTTCTTGACCGTCAGGCACTGCTCTGGCGCACGGTCGGCTACTGCAGGAGAACCCTGCAGTTGCTTACGCCCCATCTTTTTGCCCAGGAACAGTTTTTTTCCCGGGTGGAATTTCGTCGGGCCCAGGAAAATATCGGGTGATTGATTACACAATTTGTGTCCGTTTACTTTTTTTGGCTGCCGGGTAATTGATTGATCTGCAATGACGGAAACGTTAGGCATGGTTCCGATTGTGTAATCAGGGCCGTGGGTTCAGGCTCGGTCGAATTTGAGGCCAAACGGGGAAAACGCTTGTGCCGGAGGAGTAGTCGCTGTTTCGGCGCTGGTTCCGGGCACGAACTCCATGCCGTCCTTATAAAACGAACACGGTTCGAAATTTGCAGGATTAAATAGAGCTCCGTCAGGCTCAAGTTATGGGAAATACCTTCTTTATGATGGGCATGCCGGATTCTCCCGGAATGCTTTTTTACGGAAAACCATAGGGTCACGCTTTGCCGGCCGGTTAAAACATTACTTTACTGATATGGGAAAAGTCATTGAATAAAGAAGAGAGAATCCAACATTTTAACAAGCTGGCGCCGGAACGGGCCAGGTGGCGGCGGAAGGGGAAATACTATCATCAAAAGATGAAGGAGTATCTGCGCTTTCTGGTGCCTGTCGGGGCCTCCGTACTGGAAATCGGCTGCGGGACCGGTGAGCTGCTGGCCTCACTGGAGCCGAGCCGTGGCGTGGGCATTGACATAAGCCCTGAAATGGTGGCTGTTGCCCGCAGGAATTTTCCTGAGCATGAATTTCAGGTCGATGATTTTGAGAATCTTGCCATCACGGAAACCTTTGATTACGTGATCATTGCCGAGACCATCGGTCATGTCGATGATATTCAGGCAGCCTTTCACCAGTTGCACAAGGTCTGTACTCCAGAGACCCGGATTATCACCATTTACTACAATTATCTCTGGGCCCCGGTAATGAAGTTTGCCGAGTTTGCCCGGCTTCGTATGCCGCAATCGCTGCAGCACTGGCTGCCCCTGCAGGATATCGCCAACCTGCTCTACCTCGAAGATTTTGATGTGGTCAAAAAGGGCTACCGGGTCCTGATGCCGATTAATATTCCGTTGATCTCGACTTTTTGTAATACATTTCTGGCTAATATGCCGTTTTTCTGGAAACTGGCGCTGACCGAGATTCTGGTCGCCCGGCCCATGGCCCAGAGAAAGGCGACCGAGGATGTGACCTGTACCGTTCTTGTTCCCTGTCGAAACGAGAAGGGCAATATTGAAGATGCCGTCCTGCGGACACCGGATATGGGGGCGGCGATGGAGATCATTTATGTGGAAGGCGGCTCAAGTGACGGCACCTTTGAGGAGTGCCTGCGCATCCAGGGGAAATATCCGGACAAGGATATTACTGTGCTGCAGCAGGATGGCCGGGGCAAAGGCGATGCCGTCCGCAAGGGCTTTGCCGCCGCCAAGTATGATGTCCTGATGATTCTTGATGCCGATCTCACGGTGCCGCCGGAAGATCTGCCGAAATTTTTTAAGGCGATTGTCTCGGGCAAGGGTGAATTCATCAACGGCTCCCGTTTGGTCTACCGCATGGAGAAGCAGGCCATGCGCTTTTTGAATGTGCTGGGCAACAAGTTTTTCAGCCTCGCCTTTACCTATCTGTTTGAGCAGCGAATCCGTGATACCCTCTGCGGCACAAAGGTTCTCTGGAAGGAAGACTATGAGAAAATATGCGACGGCCGCGGCTATTTTGGTGAGTTTGACCCCTTTGGGGATTTCGACTTGCTCTTTGGGGCGGTGAAACTTAACTTGAAGATAGTAGAAGTTCCCATTCGCTATCGGGACCGGACCTATGGTTCAACCCAGATCAGCCGTTTTCGGCATGGGGTTTTGCTCTTGAAAATGACCTGGTTCGGCCTGTTTAAGATCAAGTGGATCTAAGACGATTTTTGTTTGTGAGCCTAAAAAGACGATATCTCACTACAGAGGACGTAGAGCGCACAGAGTTTTTTTCTTATGGAAGAAATCGTTTCAGGCGTTCCGGTCCGAACTGCAAGGAGACAAAATATGAAGGATAAAAGACGACAGTATTCGACAGGTTTTCTGGTGAGATCACGGCAAAGCATGGCCTCTCTGTTTGTGTTTTTTTGTCTGTTCGGCCTGATGCCCGGGGCGCTCTGGGCTGCTGCAAC
>CAZPXI010000318.1:0-3377 GCA_964590715.1 uncultured Desulfobulbus sp. | reverse complement strand
TATACTGGAAATCCTCTCAGATAACATCTGAAAATTGTCTATTTAAAGGGAAACAATATGAAAAAAATACGAAAGGCGGTTATCCCTGTGGCCGGTTTGGGAACCAGATTTTTACCAGCCACCAAGGCCATCCCAAAAGAGATGTTGACCATTGTTGACCGTCCCACCATTCAATACATCGTTGAAGAGGTCGTCGCCTCCGGTATTGAAGAAGTGGTCCTGATTACCAGTGCCGGTAAATCAGCGATTGAAAATCATTTTGACTATGATTTTCAGCTGGATACTGTTTTGAAGGAGAAAAACAAATCAACCCTCAGGGAAGAACTGACCAATATTTCCAACTTGATCGATGTGGTTTCCGTGCGCCAGAAAGAACCGCTCGGCCTTGGCCATGCCATCTGGATGGCCCGTAATGTCATTGGTGATGAACCTTTCCTGGTTCTACTGGGCGATGATCTTGTCCGCAGTAAGGTGCCCTGCTGCAAGCAGATGATAGAGCTCTATAATGAGGTCGGAGAATCCATTGTCGCCATTCAGCGGGTTCCCAAGGATCAGACCTATCAATATGGTATCATCGAAGGCGTAGAAACCGAGCAGGACCGAACCTTTAGAGTCAAACGAATGGTGGAGAAACCGGCTCCGGGTACTTCGGATTCGGACATGGCTATTATCGGCCGATATCTGCTCATGCCGGAAATTTTCGAGCTGCTGGGCAAAACCACACCCGGCCATGGCGGTGAAATTCAGCTCACCGACGCCCTGCAGGCCCTGTCCATCCGCAGGGGGATGTATGCCTACGAGTTTATCGGCAACCGGTATGATGCCGGTGATAAACTCGGCTACTTAAAAGCCATTGTTGATTTTTCTCTGGAGCATCCCACCCTGGGGGCACCGTTCAAGGAATATCTGCAAACCATCTGTGCAGGCGGCAAGTGCTCCGTACCTTCCTGATTTTTTTCTTGCGTTCTTTTTCTTTTGGGGGCTTCAATGCCGTTGTATGAAGTAGCTGTTGTTGCCCCTTTAGCAACCACTCTGACCTATGACCAGCCGATAGAATATGAGGGAACCTTAAGCCCGGGTTTACGGGTGCTTGTTCCCCTGGGGAATCGGCTGGTCACCGGGTACATTCTTGGTCCGGCCGATAAACCGGAAGTTCGTCCCGGTGCAAAGAAAAAGAAGGTCGTGATCAGGCCCATCGTCGACCTGCTCGACTCGCATCCCCTTTTTCCGGCCGCCATGATCCCGCTGTTTTGGTGGATTGCCGACTATTATCATCATCCCATAGGCGAGGTTATCCGCACCGCTCTGCCCGGTGGAATGACTGCAGGCAGCGGCAGGGTTATTCGTCTGACCCGGCAAGGCAAGGATCGCCTGGAGGAGCTGAAGGCGGATACAAAATTCGGTTCCGCCGCCTGGATGGAAAAACTTGCTTCCGAGGGCGAGCTGGACAAGGGAACCGTCGCCCGGATGTGGCGTAAAATAACCGTCCAGCGCAGGTTGAAAAAATGGGAACAACAGGGGCTGCTGGTCATTGAACAGGTCCTGACTAAAGAAAGAGTGCGCAGCAAAAGGGAAGTTGTTTTAGCCCTTGCCCCTGAACCGGCCGAAAATTTCGATATTTCAGCGTTCTCAACGGCTGAAGAAGCATTCCGCCAACTGCTGCAGCATATCTCTAGCGATCCGGGTAAGGCCGAGCTGACCCTGCTTGAGCATTTCTGCCGTTTTTTTATTGCCGGGGGCGGAAAGCCGGTGAGCAGGCGTGATTTAAACCGCATCTACTCCGGAACCTCCAAGGCTGCCAAAACGCTTGTTGCTAAAAATGTTCTCACAATGAGCGAGCGCCGTATCTATCGTGATCCCTTTGGCGACCGCCCCCTGTTTGCGGAGCGGCCTGAGCAGCTGACCGAAGAACAGCAACAGGTATTGAGCAGTCTTTTACCTGCGGTCAAAGAGGTAAAATTTGAAACATTTCTCCTCTTTGGCGTTACCGGCTGCGGTAAAACCGAGGTCTATCTCCAGGCAACGGAACAGGCACTCGATCAGAAGAAGACGATTCTGGTGCTGGTTCCTGAGATTGCTCTGGCCTCGCAGATTGAAGGGCATTTTTATTCACGATTCGGTGACACTCTTGCCGTGCTGCACAGTGGCTTGACGGCAGGGCAACGGCTCGATGAATGGCAGCGCATCGAACAGGGCAAGGTGCAGGTGGTCATTGGGGCCCGTTCGGCTGTTTTTGCCCCTCTTAAAGAGCTTGGTTTGATCATCGTTGATGAAGAGCATGAGTCTTCCTATAAGCAGGATGACGGTCTGCGCTATAACGGACGTGATGTTGCGGTTCTGCGGGCACGATATGCCGACTGTCCGGTTCTGCTGGGCTCGGCAACTCCGTCGATCAACAGTTTTCACAATGCCCGGTCTGGAAAATACACCCTGTTGACCATGAAACGACGGGTCGCCGATCGAAAACTGCCCGATGTTGATATTATCGATTTAACCTCGATCAAAAAATCCAGACCGGATCTGTTTTTTTCAGACCAGTTGATTGACGCCTTGAAAGAGAACATGGAACTGCGGCAGCAGAGTCTATTATTTGTCAATCGTCGCGGCTACGCCTCTTTTTTGCTGTGCAGGGACTGCGGCCATGTGATTCGTTGTCGTCATTGTCAGGTTTCCATGACCCTTCATCGGGGCTCAAACCATCTGATCTGTCATTACTGCGGCTATACCCTGCCCACGGATATCCTGTGCCCGGGATGCCGAACCGGAAAAGTCGTTGCGCTGGGCCTTGGTTCTGAGCGGATTGAAAATGAGGTCACTCAGATCCTGCCTCACGCCCGGGTTGCCCGGCTGGACAGTGATACGGCCGGAACCCGGAAAAATTATCTGGCCCTGCTCAAAGACGTTCGGGACCGTAAAATTGATGTTCTGATCGGCACGCAGATGATCGCAAAGGGGCTGCATTTTCCCCATGTGACCCTGGTCGGTGTCGTCCTGGCCGACAGTGGTTTGAATATGCCCGATTACAAGGCTAGCGAGCGCACTTTTTCTCTGCTCTCCCAGGTGACCGGCAGGGCGGGCAGGGGTGAGTTGCCCGGCCGGGTCATCATTCAGACTCACCAGCCCGGGCATTATGCGGTCCGTTTTGCCGCTGCTCATGATTATGTTGGTTTTTATGAGCAGGAGGTCGCGGATCGCAGTGAGCTTGGCTATCCCCCTTTTTCCCGTCTGGTCAATATTCGCTGCAGCGGGAAAAACGAAGTGCAGGTTCAGCAGACGGCAGGAAATATTCGTCGATTTCTCCAGCAGCATAAGGGCAGTAAAAAAATAGAAATACTCGGGCCTGCACCGGCACCGCTTTCCATGCTCAGGGACAGGTA
>CAZPXI010000317.1:0-3386 GCA_964590715.1 uncultured Desulfobulbus sp. | reverse complement strand
ACCGACTGGTACCAGGGAAAACCGATCATCATCCGCCGTAACCAGTATGAAATGCAGCTTTTTAACGGTGATACCGGAATCCTGTGGCAGGATGAAGAGGGCGGGCTCCGGGCCTGGTTCAGGCATCCGGAGAACAAACTACATCCGGTCAGCCCTGCCCGCCTGCCCGACCACGATACAGCCTATGCGATCACCATCCATAAAGCCCAGGGCTCGGAATTTGATCAGGTTCTACTCCTGCTGCCGGAAGAGGAAAGCAGGGTGTTAAGCCGGGAATTGCTCTATACCGGCATCACCCGGGCCCGAAGCAGACTCACCCTGTGCAGTGACCCCTCAATCCTGGCCACGGCAGTCAGACGACAGACCAGGCGGTATTCCGGCCTTAAAGACAGGCTGTGGAGCAAGTAACTCTGATTACACCGCTGTACTGTTACGAGAAGCTCTACATGGTGGGCGGTGCCCACCCTACACTGTGCGGATACAATAGACAAAACACGTTGTAGGGTGGGCACCGCCCACCAATTTTTCTCTAAGCGATATTCAAAACAGAACAAAACCTATAAAAAAAATGGATCTACGAAAACTTGAAGTCTTCTGTACCCTGGTTGAATTAAAAAGCTTTACCAAAACGGCCGAGGCGGTTCTCCTCTCCCAGCCCACGGTCAGCGAACATATCCGCAATCTGGAGCAGCTGCTGGGCCAGAAACTGGTCGATCGCCTGGGCAGACAAGTCGAACCGACCCCGGTGGGAAAAATACTCTATACCCATGCCCGTAAAATCCTCCGTATGCAGCAGGAAGCCCTGCAGGCGGTGGAAGAGTACAGCGGCAGGATAAGCGGCAGAATCATGATCGGCTGCGGGACCATTCCCGGGACCTACCTGCTGCCCAAGCTGATCAGCGATTTTCGAGCACAATATCCGGAGATAAAAGCGACCCTGCACATCAGCAGTTCAAAAACCATTGCCCGAAAGGTAGAGGAAGGAGAACTGGAAATCGGGGTTGTCGGCGCCCGCTGGAACGAACCTTCCCTTGAATGGCAGACCATGTTCTCCGACGAACTCACCCTGGTTGTTCATCCGGAGCATCCCTGGGTCAAAGAGCAATCAATCGACTGCAATCAGCTTACCGGTGAGCCTTTTATCCTGCGCGAAGCCGGTTCCGGAACCCGCCGGGTCATTGCCCAGTTTCTTGAACAGCAGGGCATGCGGGAAAGAGACCTGCAGGAGGTAGCTGAAATCGGCTCCACAGCAGCAATTAAAGAGGCGGTCAAGGCGGGTATCGGCATCTCAATTCTCTCCAGACGGGCCATAGCCGATGATCTGGCGTGCGGTCGGCTGGCCACTGTTGCCCTGAGCAACCTGCAGATTCTTCGCCCCTTTTATCTCATCCGGCGTAAAAAACGACAACTCGCACCGGTGGCAACCACCTTTGTCGATTTTCTCCAGACCAGGGCCGATTCATCACAAAAGAAGTGAAAACTCCTTCAGGATCTGATAGATGACGAATTTCCTGTTTAAAAATCATCCGTTTTCCGTTAAATATCCTTCCATAGCTTCCCTGCGGAAGTCTTCAGAAACCTTTTCCTTGTATGCGGAGAATTATCATGAACTACTCCCCTGAAGTGGAGAATATGCACTGTATTGCCCAAGGGCCGAACCACGGGCCCGCCCCCATTCCCCAGGAAGGGCAATGGAATCAGGTCCGCCAGATCACCGACATCAACGGTCTCACCCATGGTGTCGGCGGATGCGCCCCGCAGCAGGGGGCCTGCAAACTAACCCTGAACATCAAAGGCGGAATTATCGAAGAGGCCTTGATTGAAACCGTCGGCTGTACCGGCATGACCCATTCCGCAGCCATGGCCTCGGAGATTCTGCCGGGTAAGACCATCCTGGAAGCGCTCAACACCGATCTGGTCTGTGATGCCATCAACGTGGCCATGCGGGAACTGTTTCTGCAGATCTCCTATGGACGCAGCCAGTCCGCTTTTTCCGAGGGCGGGCTTCTGGTCGGTGCCGGGCTTGAGGATCTGGGCAAGGGACTGCGCTCGGTCACCGGTTCCATGTACGGCACCAACCTCAAGGGGCCCCGGTATCTTGAAATGGCCGAAGGCTATGTGTTGGAAGTCGGTCTGGACGAGGACGACGAAATCATAGGTTACAAGTTTGTCTCCGTGGGTAAGATGATGGATGCCGTAAAAGACGGCGTTGATGCAGCCACGGCCCTGGATGCGGCCACCGGCACCTATGGACGGTTTGCAGACGCTGTTAAAACCATTGATCCACGCAAGGAATAAGCGAAAACCGCTTCGAACTTTACAGCACTCCGGGAGCTGCGGGATCTCCCGCTCACCCGATGAACTGTTACAGAATATAAGGAAATATCATGGCTCTTTTTGAAGGATACGAGAGAAGAATCGACAAGGTCAACACGGCCCTGGCCGAGTATGGGATCAAGGATCTTGATGAGGCAAAACAGATCTGCACCGATGCCGGTGTCGATGTCTATACAATCGTCAAGGAAGTGCAGCCCATCTGTTTTGAAAATGCCTGCTGGGCCTATATTGCCGGTGCAGCCATTGCCCTGAAAAAAGGACAGACCCGGGCTGCCGAGATCGCCTCGACCCTGGGCATCGGTCTGCAGTCCTTTTGTATACCCGGCTCGGTGGCCGAAGACCGCAAAGTCGGCATCGGCCACGGCAATCTGGCCGCCATGCTGCTCTCCGAAGACACCCGCTGCTTTGCCTTTCTGGCCGGGCATGAGTCCTTTGCCGCCGCAGAAGGCGCCATCGGCATTGCCAACTCGGCCAACCGGGTACGGACCGAACCGCTGCGGGTGATCTTGAACGGTCTGGGCAAGGATGCCGCCTACATCATCTCACGG
This sequence comes from uncultured Desulfobulbus sp., assembly GCA_964590715.1. Classification (GTDB taxonomy): domain Bacteria; phylum Desulfobacterota; class Desulfobulbia; order Desulfobulbales; family Desulfobulbaceae; genus DRLX01. Next base: position 501 of record CAZPXI010000317.1, on the reverse strand, counting down.
ATAAACGGGTTTACCTACGTGAAAACTCAGTTTAATTACGCCGAAGGAACACTTGCCGTAACGAAAGAGAAACCATTTTCCAAGGGTGACCGGGCCAAAGTGCGCTGCTTCGGCGCCGATGATGTTCGGGAAGGGGTGGCGATAAACCATCTTGAAGGGGTCGATGTCTCCATTACCGGCAACTCCACCAATCCCACTCGTTTTCAGCATCCGGTGGCGGGAACCTATAAAAAAGAATGTAACGAGCAGGGAAAAAAATATTTCTCGGTGGCCTCGGGCGGCGGTACCGGCCGAACCCTCCATCCGGACAACATGGCCGCCGGACCGGCCTCCTACGGCATGACAGACACCATGGGCCGCATGCACTGCGACGCCCAGTTTGCCGGTTCCTCATCGGTACCGGCCCACGTGGAGATGATGGGCTTTATCGGCATGGGTAACAATCCCATGGTCGGGGCCTCGGTTGCCGTGGCCGTGGCCCTGCAGCAGGCCCAGTCCTGA
>CAZPXI010000316.1:0-3390 GCA_964590715.1 uncultured Desulfobulbus sp. | reverse complement strand
ATCTGTTGTTCAATCTGTTTTTGAGAGTTCAAGGGCTTGCCTAATGTAGGTGTCGGTTGTTCATGCCGGAGGTGGATCTGTCACGCTATGCAAAATGCTTCAACACTGCCGAGCAATGGTGATGTGAAACCTACCCGGCAGAAGGATCCCTCAAGGCAGGTTATCGTCGTTATCTGTATTTTGACCACCCTTGCCATTGGCCTGCTTTTCTTCGGCAGTGATCGCCTGGTCCGGATGATGTCTTTCAGCCGCCAGAAAGTCACAACCGATCACCTTGTCTATCAGATCAATGATTTTATTGTTCAGCATTTCGGCAATGCCGCCGAAAATCTTGCCGGAAAGTCGGCGGTTGTCGATGTCTGCCTCGGTAATACCAGTCCGGATAATGAAGAATTGCTCCAGGTCTTGATCACTGCCAGAGAAGTTTTAGGCGCTTCCATCGTTTATGTACTCAACAAGTATGGTCTGGTCATTGGCTGTTCGCCATATGGGCAGGAAAACAAAACCCTTACCGGGAAAAAATATGGTTTCCGTCCCTATTTTACCCGTGCCATGGAGGGACATCAGGTTCAATATGCAGCCGTTGGCGTAACAACCGGAAGGCGTGGAATTTATTTCAGCACTCCGGTACAAAGTGCGGGCAGCAAAAATCCGATCGGAGTTATGGCGATTAAAACCGATCTTGCGACCATTGACTCTTTTTTTAAGGCCGAGACCTTTGACCAGGTCGCCCTGTTACTGTCCCCTGAAGGGGTGGTCTTTGCTTCCAATAAAAAAGAGTATCTTTTCCGCACCGGATACCCTCTTTCGGAAACTGCTTTGCAAAGAATTCGGTCCGGGAGGCAGTTCAGCAGTCTCTCTCTTGCATCACTGCCGTTTTCACTCAATGATGAGGTTATCTCTCTTCAAGGCACAAGGGCGTTTGTCTATACCCGGCCTATTGGTCTTGACGGCTGGAAGGTTGTGGTTCTGCAGCCGATTCCTTATCCATGGGTGCTGATAATTACAGGGAGCTTCATGCTCCTGGGCGCTGCAGCCATGCTGATAACCATGAGTCTGCATTCCCGCAAGGAACGAAGGCTCACAGAAGAGGTGGTCCGCGGAAGGAAACGCAGTGTTCGGGCGGAGGTTGCCCGCAAGGAGACAATGCGTGAACTTGAAACGATTTTCAGCACCAGTCTGATAGGGATCCTTCTGGTTCGTGACGGCAGGATAAGCAATGTTAATGCCCGGATGGGTGAGATTCTTGGTTATAGCCAGGAAGAACTCCTCCATGGCGATATTCGGTTATTTTTTCTGAGCCGGAAGGCGTTTCGTCATTTTGTCAAAACCTATGCCCGCCAGCTTGCCCGCCATGATCTGGAACAGATTGAATACGTTCTCAAAAAAAAGGATGGAACCCCGGTCCCCTGTACACTCAGTGGAAAGGCGATCTCGCCCGACGATCTCTCGTTAGGTGTGGTCTGGGTTGTCCAGGATATCAGTCAGCGTAAAATCGTAGAGCGAGAACTCGAGGAATCAAAAATACGCGCAGAGGCCGCTTCAAAAGCCAAGAGTGAGTTCCTAGCCAACATGAGTCATGAGATTCGAACGCCGATGAACGGCATTATCGGTCTCTCCAATCTGCTTTTACAGGAAGAACTGACCCCTGATCAGTATAACCATCTCAAGCTGATTCACAGTTCCGGAAAACGGCTGGTATCAATCATCAATGATATCCTCGACTTCTCCAAAGTGGAAGCCGGTCGGGTTGAGCTTAATGAGCGGAGCTTTTCCTTAAGGGACATGATTGCTGAAATCCATCGCAATCTTGATGTGCTGGCCAAAGAAAAAGGTTTGGAACTGGAGTATATCGTTGATGAGAATGTGCCCGATATTCTGCTTGGTGACGCCGGAAAGCTGATCCAGGTTCTTATCAACCTTGTCGGCAACGGGGTGAAGTTTACCCACGAGGGCAGGGTCGGCATCCTGGTTTCCCTGCAGTCCAGGTTTAATGTTGACCGGGTGCGGATTTTGTTTGAGGTCCGGGATACCGGAATCGGAATCAACCCAGCCATGCAGGCCACCATTTTCGAGGCTTTTACTCAGGTTGACTCCACCCACTCCAGAAAGTATGGCGGAACCGGCCTCGGGCTTGCAATTTCCCGTCAGTTTGTCCGTTTGCTGGGCGGGGATATTCACTTTGACGCTGAACTGAAACAGGGAACCCGGTTTTATTTTTCCGTTCCACTTCGGCTGGTATCGCAAGACTTGGCAAATACGTCCGACTCGGACATGGATCTGAGCCGGAAAAGTGACAAACCTCTTGCCGGCTACTCTGTTTTGCTGGCGGATGATGAATTTATCAATGTTACCCTTGCCGAAGCTCTGCTTGATCGCGTGGGGCTGCAGGTAGATACGGTTTCAAATGGTCGCGAGGCAGTTCGATTCTGGCAACAGGGGGATTATGACTGTATTTTGATGGATATCCAGATGCCGGAAATGGATGGCTATGAGGCGGTAGCTCGAATCCGTGAGCAGGAAAAACAAACCGGACGGCATATCCCGATTATCGCAATGACAGCCCATGCTATGGATGATGATCGGAAAAAATGTCTTGCTGCCGGCATGGATGATTATATCTCCAAACCGATAGATGCAGTGCTGCTGCTGACCCTTCTGCGAAAGTATATCTTCAGGGAAGCGGTCGGTCCGGCAACTGAAAATTCTCTCGTCACGGAATCCCAATCATGAAACGTTTTTTTCTGTTGCTTGCCATTGTGGCACTGACCGGCGGTCTTGGTTATTTCTTCATGGTTCAGCCACAGGTGCCTGATCTTCTGGAACTGGTACCGGCTGAAAGTGTCGCTTTTGTTGACTGGGAAAACCCGGCCGGTTCGTATCAGGACTTTATGGAAACCTCTTTTGGAACGCAACTGCGCGGAATCGACCGGCCGCTGATCTTGAGTGCTCTTGGGTTTAATCAAGATAAAACCGCACAGATAGAGCAACTTGCCGTAACCTGGGAAAAGTTTTCAGACAGCCTGTTTTTTAGGGAGTTTTTCGGCAAGAGAACGGTTCTTGCCCTGCTGCCGGATCAAGATTCCGAACCTGATATCTCTGCCGCCCTGTTGAAAAATATTGTCCTCCTTAACACCTCAGGCCGTAAAACAGCCCTGCTCAAAACGTTTGTCGGCGGTATCTCCGGAGCCCGAAAGCTGCCGGTTCGGAAGTACCAGGGATACACCATCAATGGCTACCTGGTGAACAATACATACCCCTTGTACTTTGTCAGTGATAAGGAACTTCTGATTGCCGCCCTTGATCCTGCTCCCATCCGGCAATGTCTGGATCTCCTGCTCGCCCGGATTATTCAAAAGGGCGGCGGTATGGCCGACAACGCTGAATATG
>CAZPXI010000315.1:0-3403 GCA_964590715.1 uncultured Desulfobulbus sp. | reverse complement strand
CCTTTCTCCAGATTCTGCATGCCGACTGCACCAGGGAAGAGATTGCCGCTTCTGAAAAACAGTTGAACCAGTGGCTGGAGATGCATCTTGTCGACACCGATACCCGGATTCAGGTGGAAGCTGCAGATTCACGGCTTGAAATAATTATTGAGGCGGCCCATTATCATGATCTGATTGTGATGACCGCGGCAAGACGACATAGAATCAAGCGGATGTTTTTCGGCTCCCTGGCCAACAGCGTCGTCCATCACTGCAAAAAACCGGTCTTTGTAATTTACACCCCGGAAGAGGGTCTTTCTGATGCGTGAACAGCAGCGGCGATCCACCGGAAAATTGAAGCAGGTTCTTGTCATAGGGGGCGGCGCTGCCGGATTGATGGCCGCCGGTCAGGCTGCCGCCGCAGGTGCCGACGTTCTGCTGCTGGAGAAGATGAAACGACCCGGCCGTAAAATCTGCATTTCCGGCAAGGGCCGTTGCAACTTGACCAACGTTGCGGATCTGGGGGAATTTATCGAGCATTTCGGCCGAAACGGCCGTTTCCTTCATCAACCCTTTCATCAGTTTTTTGCCCCGGAGCTGATTGATTTTTTTGAAGAACTCGGCCTTGGTGTCGTCACCGAGCGGGGAGGGCGGGTCTTCCCGAAAAGCGGCAAGGCACCTGATGTGCTCAAGGTCATGCAGCAGTGGCTGAAGAAAAACGGGGTCCGTATTCTCACCTCATCCCCGGTGGACCGGTTACTTGTCCGGGACGGCAGGTTGACCGGGGTGCGGAGTGGGTCAAAAAAATATCCCTGTGATGCTGCAATATTGACCACCGGCGGTGCCTCTTATCCTGCCACCGGCTCAACCGGTGACGGCTACCGGCTGGCAAAGGCGCTCGGCCACCGGATCATCGAGCCCAGGCCCGCCCTGGTGCCTCTGGAGACCGCAGGTAACCTTGCCGGAAAGATGTCGGGTCTTAACCTGCGCAACGTCGGGGTCCGTCTGTTGATCAACGGCAAACGGGCCGGCCGGTTTTTTGGTGAGCTGGTGTTCATGGACTACGGGGTCAGCGGGCCGGTTATTCTCACCATGAGTCTGCAGGTGGTAGATGCGCTTCGGGCCGGGAAAAAAGTCGCTCTGATTCTTGATCTGAAACCCGCCCTTGATGAGCAGAAACTCGATGCCCGCCTGCTGCGGGATTTTGAAAAACGCTGTCATGAGCCGCTGAACAGTGTTCTTCGCGGTCTGCTGCCCCGGGAAATGGTGGAAGTTTGTCTGCAGGAGACCGGACTTGATGCAGAGCAAGCGGCAGGAGAGATACCGGCCAAGCAGCGGCGGCGGCTGCGGACCTGGCTCAAGAGCTTTCGCCTTGAGGTGACGGGCTATCGCGGTTTTGACGAGGCCATTGTCACTGCCGGCGGGGTGGACCTGCGTGAAGTCGATCCCAGGACCATGGAATCAAAACGGGTCGAAGGCCTCTATCTTGCCGGTGAACTGCTGGATCTGCAGGGCGATACCGGGGGCTACAACCTGCAGGCCGCCTTTTCCACCGGCTGGCTGGCCGGCCGGTGTGCGGCAGGGATTCAGGTGGACTGAATGTTTCTTCCCGCGACCCGAGCAGAAATACAAAAACTGGGCTGGAAAGAGCTGGACATTATCCTGGTCACCGGCGATGCCTACATTGACTCGCCCTTTATCGGAGTGGCGGTTATCGGAAAACTGCTGGTGGCCGCCGGATACCGGGTCGGTATTATCGCCCAGCCGGACGTGCAGAGCCAAACCGATATTACCCGTCTTGGCGAGCCCCGCTTGTTCTGGGGCATCAGCGGCGGTTCCATTGATTCGCTGGTGGCCAACCGGACGGCTTCGGGGCGCAAACGCAAGCGTGATGATTATACGCCCGGCGGTCTGAACACCCGGCGTCCTGACCGGGCGGTTCTGATTTACGCCAATCTTATCCGAAAGTATTTCAAAAATACAAAACCCCTGGTCCTCGGCGGCATTGAAGCCAGCCTGCGCCGGGTTGCCCATTACGATTACTGGTCAAATAAGGTTCGTAAATCCATCCTGGTGGATGCCAAGGCCGATTACCTGCTCTATGGGATGGCTGAATTCTCCATACTGGCCCTGGCTGAGTGTTTACAGAAAGGCATTTCGCCCAACCAGCTGCGCGGGCTCTGTTATCTCTCCCCTGAAGTGCCGGACGAGACCCTGCTGCTGCCCTCCTTTGCCGAGGCCGCAGCCAATAAGAATATCTTTGCCCGCATGTTCATGGAGTTTTACCGCCACAACGATCCCATCACCGCCCAACCCCTGGCCCAGCAGCAGGACACCCGTTTCCTGATCCAGAATCCGCCCTGGCCGACCTTGAGCAGCGAGGAGCTTGACCGGATCCATGGCCTGGAATTTGAACGTGAGGCCCATCCTCTGGATGCGGGAATGGGTAAGGTCAGGGCTTTGGAGACCATTCGGTTTGCCCTGGCCACACATCGCGGCTGTTACGGGGAATGTAACTTCTGTGCCATTGCCGTACATCAGGGGCGAACGATCAGTCAGCGGAGCAGGCAGTCCATTGTCAAAGAGGCCAGGCAGCTCACCCGCCATCCTGCATTCAAGGGCATGATCCATGACGTGGGCGGCCCGACCGCCAATATGTACGGTTTTGAATGTGCAAAAAAACTGAGCAAAGGGGTGTGCCGGAAAAAACGATGTCTGTTTCCGGCCATCTGTCCGAGCATGCCCATTGATCATGGGCCGCAGATTGAACTGCTGCGCGAGCTCAGAAAGCTCAAGGGCGTACGCAAGGTGGTTGTGGCCTCGGGTATCCGCTACGATATGATCCTGGCCGATAAAAAAAACGGACGGAAGTATCTGGAAGAGATTGTCCGTCACCATGTTTCCGGTCAGATGAAAATCGCCCCGGAACACTGTGTGGATTCGGTCCTGGACTGCATGGGCAAACCGGGAACCGGTGATCTGCTCAGGTTTCGCAAGCTGTTCTACAACCTAACCCAAAAGGCGAAGCTTAAACAGTTTCTCACCTATTATATTATTGCCGCCCATCCCGGTTGTAGTCGAAAGGATATGCAGCAACTCAAAAACTTTGCCTTAAAGGAACTTAAAATCCTGCCCCGGCAGGTGCAGATTTTCACCCCGACTCCTTCAACTTTTTCCACTCTCATGTACTGGACCGGCAAGAACCCCTTGACCGGGCGATCCTGTTTTATTGAACGAACTTTTCAGGGCAGGGAACAGCAGAAACAGGTGTTGACCGGAGATCATCCCGGCAGAAAGAATCCAGCCGGGAAAAAAAAGCCGTCCACAGGCAGATCCCGGCAGCGGCGCAGATAATCCTGAAGAAACAACCCCGTTGCCGCGCCCGGAAGTGCCCGGGAAATCATTGCCTTACTTTAAAACATTC
>CAZPXI010000314.1:0-3419 GCA_964590715.1 uncultured Desulfobulbus sp. | reverse complement strand
GTAGATGACCTCACGCTGCTTGTTCATAACATCATCATATTCAAGCAGGTGCTTACGAATATCAAAGTGATGGCCTTCAACCTTGCGCTGGGCATTTTCAATAGCCTTGGAGATCATCGAGTGTTCGATGGGCTCATCTTCTTCCATGCCGAGTTTATCCATAATGCCGGAGATACGACCGGAACCAAAGATCCGCAGAAGATCATCTTCAAGGGAGAGAAAAAACCGGGACGAACCGGGATCGCCCTGACGGCCGGATCGACCACGCAACTGGTTATCGATACGACGGCTCTCATGACGACTGGTACCGAGGATATGCAGACCGCCAAGCTCGCGAACGCCCTCGCCGAGTTTGATATCCGTACCACGACCGGCCATATTGGTGGCAATGGTCACCTTGCCCTGCTGACCGGCATCGGCAACAATCTCAGCCTCCCGCTCATGCTGTTTGGCATTGAGGACCTCGTGGGGAACCTTTTCCTTGGCAAGCATTTTGGCGATCTTTTCGGAGACATCAATGGAAATTGTACCGACCAGGATGGGCTGGCCCTTTTCGTTGAGCTCTTTTATTTCACGGACGATATTGCGATACTTGGCCTTTTCATTCTTGTAAATGACATCGGGATAATCAATCCGGATCATCTCCTGATGGGTGGGGATCACCACCACGTCAAGGTCATAAATCTTCTTAAATTCAGGGGCCTCGGTATCTGCCGTACCCGTCATACCGGCCAGTTTGTTATACATACGGAAATAATTCTGGAAAGTGATGGAAGCCAGGGTCTGGTTTTCCTTCTCGACTTTAACCCCTTCCTTGGCCTCCAGAGCCTGATGCAAACCGTCAGAATAGCGGCGCCCTTCCATAGTTCGGCCGGTGAATTCATCAACAATGACCACCTGACCGTTCTTGACAATATAATCCACATCACGCTGAAACAGGACATGGGCCTTCAAGGCCTGGTTAATATGATGGAGTTGGTTGATATTTCTGGGATCATAGAGATTATCAACTTCAAGGAGTTCCTCGCCAAGTACCACGCCTTCATCGGTGAGCATGGCCTGACGGTCCTTTTCCTCTTTTGTATAATGCTCATCCTCCTTGAAATGCTTCATTATACGATCTACTTTGAGGTACATATCCGTCGACATATCAGCCGGACCTGAAATAATCAACGGGGTTCGGGCCTCATCAATGAGGATGGAGTCAACCTCATCGACAATGGCATAGTTGAATCCGCGCTGGCAGAAATCTTCCAGGGAAAACTTCATATTGTCGCGCAGGTAATCAAAACCGAACTCGTTATTGGTTCCATAGGTGACGTCTGCGGCATAGGCTTCCCTGCGGGCGTCATCATCCATATCATGGACAATGGAACCGGTGGTCAGACCGAGAAAACGGTAGACCTGCCCCATCCATTCCATGTCGCGGCTGGCCAGGTAATCATTGACCGTGACCACATGCACGCCCTTGCCGGACAGGGCATTCAGGTACACCGGCGCCGTTGACATCAAGGTTTTACCTTCACCGGTTTTCATCTCCGCAATCATACCCTGATGCAGCACAATGCCACCTATAAGCTGGACATCGTAATGACGCTCACCCAGTACACGCCGGGCCGCCTCCCGGACAACGGCAAAAGCCTCGGGCAGCAGAGCATCAAGAGACTCTCCCTGGGCAACCCGCTCACGAAATTCATCTGTTTTCCCGGCAAGCTCCTGGTCACTGAGCGGCTCAATTGATGGCTCCAGATCGTTAATCCGGACAATACCTTGTCTCAGCTGTTTAATTGTACGATCGTTCTTGCTGCCAAAAACCTTGGTCAGGGCCTTTCCAATCATTGTATTTTCTCCAACGGCAAGGCAAGACTGCCTTGCTCATATCTTCACATTCCACTAATTAAATGGTTTAAACTACTTCCTGGGGGACTACAGGGTCGACCTCAATTCCAGACTGCAACTCATCAGAGGCAAGGGCGGGTAAACGCAGGCTCCAAGCGACGGCCCTGTTATGATTGCTTCTTCGAAACCCACAGCAGAGCTTCCTCGTCACAGTCCGGGAACTTTGGACAGTGCAGACAATCACTCCAGATCTTATGGGGAAGATCTTTTTTATCCTTATCAACAAAATCAAGTTTTCTGAAGAAATCGGCCTGATAGGTCAGAACAAAGACCTGTCCGATTTCCAGACTTTCCGCCTCGTCCAGGCAGGAGCGCACAAGTCGGGAACCGATACCGCGTCCCTGCAGCTCAGGGGCGATGGCCAGAGAACGGATTTCCGCCAGATTATCCCAGCTGATGTGCAGGGAGCAAACCCCCAGGACTCCATCATCGTCATAGACGATAAAATCACGCAGCTGGTCATACAGGGAGCTGATGGAACGGGCAAGCAATAACCCCTGATCGGCAAACCCCTGAAGCAGTCCATGGATAGCCCGCACATCTCCCATTCGGGCCGGACGAATCTGTCCTGTTTTCTTTCGGTTATGCGTGCTCACAACATTTTTATTTTTTGATACCACTCGAATTCAATATAAAGAAAAGAGGACTCGTCTCAGACCTGGTCCGATGGGTACTCAATACTCATCAGAACAAACTTATACATTCTACTCCGACCGACAGCGCCGGTCAAGGAGCATACCGCAATTACCGGCACCCTCTGCATGGGATCAATGTTGCATGCTATTTTCCTGCTATCCTCTTTTTCCCTTCCGGCACAATGACACCAACAGATTTTTTTTGTTTTGCCGGTGCAGCCGAATGTTTTCCAGCAAGAACCTGGCCCGACGTGGATGAGGGCAGGAGGATAGTCTGGCCGGCCCAGATCCCGAGAAGGAACATCCATAAAAACAGACAGAACACGACAATTCCGACTCCAGCAACTCCGGCAAGACTCAGCTGGAAACGAAACCGTTTGACCGGATTCTTTCGCGCTCGTTTTTTTTTCCTCACCGCCATACTATACCAATCAACAGAAACATAATTTCACAGAGAACAACCTTACATCTTTTCAGGAGCGCCAAGTCCGGCCAGATGAAGGCCGTTTCTCAACACGACTCTCAGGGCCCGGCAGAACTGTAATCTGGCCCTGGTCAACTCGGGATTTTCTCCCAGCACCTTGTGTTTATTGTAATAACGATGGAATTGGCCGGCCAGTTCCATAAGAAAAAAGATAACCCGATGCGGCGCCAGATCGCGGGCGGCACCGGCGATCATTGCCGGATACCCGGCCATGGTCTTCAGCAGGGCAAGTTCTTCCTCCTCCTTGAGCAGCAGAAGATCGGCCGCGTCAAGTTCTCCGACGGCAACGGCCAGTTCCTTTGCCTGCCGCTCAATTGAACAGAGGCGGGCATGGGCATACTGTACATAATAGACCGGATTCTCCTGGCTCTGACTGGTGGCTAAATCAAGATCAAATTCCA
>CAZPXI010000313.1:0-3420 GCA_964590715.1 uncultured Desulfobulbus sp. | reverse complement strand
TTTTGAGACTTTTAGAACGGGTTGATGTTTTGACATCAACCCGTTTTTTTTTGTACTTTGGTAACTGTTCCGGCTGCCCTGCCGTTGTCCTTTTGATGGCACAGGCAGAAAGGGACGGCTGCACCGCTCTGGAGATTACTGTTTTGTTGTTTCAGGAATCTGCTTTGCCTGGTATTTTACCCGTTGACAGGTCCGGTTTTGCACGGTAACCAGAAGAAAAACAGGACGTTTTTATATAGTGATGTAGTTCCCGGTCCCTGCTCCGGGGGCTTCAGTACCACCAGATTCCTTCAGCAGCGTGTAGATGAAAAATATATGGATCCGCAGACACTCGCCGACGAGCCCAGAGCACTCTACGAGCAGATAAAAAAACAGTATACGGTCGCCTTTGAACCCTTTTCGGTCCGGGATATACGGCTCAATCTCCTTAAAATAACCGATCTTGAACAGATTCTTGACGGTAAGGATCCTCTTAAAGATGTTTCCGAGTTTCCGTTCTGGATCCGTTTGTGGGAGGCCGCCATTGTCCTGTCCGAATTTGTTGCCGGGCATACGTTTGCTGACGGCACCAGCGTTCTGGAACTCGGCGCCGGTCTTGGTGCTCCAGGTTTGACGGCCGCTGCCCGGGGTTGTGCTGTAACCCTGAGTGATTATGAAGATATGATTCTTGATTTTGAACGGGTCAGTGCCGCGGCAAGCGGTTTGGATACGGTCCGTTTTTCCATGCTTGACTGGCTCAATCCTCCTGAAATGGAGAAATACGACGTTATTCTCGGGGCGGAAATCTTGTTTCGTGAAGAGTTTTTTCAACCCCTGCTCACTATTATAGGCAAGGCGTTAAAACCCGGTGGTTCGGTCTTCCTGGCCCATGATCTTCGTCGTAAAAGTCTCCAGCCTTTTTTGCAGATGGCGGATAAGGAGTATGTTATCTCGGCCCAGAAAAAGAAGTTGCAGAGTCTGGAAGCGGATAAAGAGGTCCTGTTAACCCGTTTGGTTGCCCGATAATTCCCGTGGTTGTCGATTGTCGGCCTCAAGTATGGAAAGCCCCTGACGGCTTACGATTCTTCAACCGTTCTTCGTCGTGTATCCTGTTTGTCTGAATATATCCGGACGACTCTGTGTCGTGGTCGGCGGCGGAACCGTTGCCGAGCGCAAGGTTCATGGGCTGCTGGCTGAGAAGGCACTGGTCAAAGTGATCAGTCCTCAGTTGACCTCCGGGCTTACGGCGCTTGTCAAGCAACATGCCTGCCGGTGGCGACGGAAAACCTATGACCCGGATGATCTGACCGGTGCCTTTCTTGTCTTTGCCGCAACCGACAGTCCTGAGATCCAACAGCAGATTTTCAGGGATTCCGACAGCTTGGGAATTCCGGTCAATGTCATTGACAGCCCCAGCCAATGCAGTTTCCAGGTTCCGGCCACAGTTCAGCGCGGTGACCTTATCCTTGCCGTTTCCACCTCCGGCAAAAGTCCCGCCGTTGCCGCCATGGTGCGCCGTCGGTTGGAAGATCAGTACGGACCGGAATATGGACTGCTGCTGCAGTTGATGGGGCAGCTTCGCAGAGAGGTGATTGCCGCTGCTCCAACTTCAGCTGAGCGCAAAATTCTGTTTCAAAATATTCTTCATGACGATATAGTCGAGTGGATTCGGGACGGCCGTTGGGACCGGGTGCAGGATCATCTGCAGAAGGTGCTCGGGCCGGATATGGATTTTGATATCAGTCAACTGGAAACAGGTGTATGAGTTATTTTCTCTTTCAAATCAGCTTTATTGCCTATCTGCTGGCCATGGCGGCCTATCTGGTCTTTTTTTTCAGTCAGAAAAAAAATGTACGCAGCATTGCCCGCAAGGTTTTCTTTGCCGCCGCCATTCTCCATACCGCCAACATCGTTGCCCGCTTGGTTGAGGCGGGACATACTCCCATCACCAGTGTCCATGAGACGATTTCCTTTTTTGCCTGGTCCATCTCCTGGTGTTACTTGTCCTTTCGCTGGCGGTATACGGTCAAAAATTTCGGTACCTTTGCCTCCGTCCTGGTGGTCATTTTAATGATTGTTTCGGCCCTGGCACCGCACGAGATACTTCCCCTGACCCAGACCCAGCGTTCCTGGCTGTTTCCCGTTCATGCCTCTCTTGCCATGATCGCGGACGCATTTTTGGCCCTGGCCTGTATCGGCGGTATCATGTACCTGTTGCAGGAGCGTGAATTAAAGCAGAAACGGTTTGGTTTTTTTTATTCCCGCCTGCCGTCTCTTGAGGCACTCGATAAACTCAATCAACATTGTCTGAGTATAGGTTTCCCGCTCATGACCCTGGGGATGTTCACCGGGTATATCTGGGCCAAGCAGATCTGGGGCGGGCGAAACTGGCATTGGGATCCAAAAATCGTCTGGTCGATGATTACCTGGTTTCTTTATGCCGCCCTGATGCATCAGCGCTTTACCATGGGCTGGCGTGGACGCCGTGCCGCCATAATGACCATTGTTGCCTTTATGGCGGTTCTGCTGACCCTGGTATTTCTGCTTAAAGGGGTGGGTGCTCATGGCGCGTGACACCATCGTACTGCTGGGGGTCAACCATAAAACCACCCCCCTTGCGATTCGTGAAAAACTTGCCCTGTCCAGCGGCTACGAAGAACCGCTGGACGCTCTGGACAGACTTGACTCGTTAAACGAGTATTATCTGCTTTCCACCTGCAACCGGGTCGAGGTGCTCTTTACCTGTAAAGATGTCCAGCTGGCCAGACGTCAGGTTCTGGATATGCTTTTTGCCGGTCGTGTTACCCGGGAAGAGGTTGCCGGGTGTATATATCAGCATGAAGATGAGGATGCGATCCAGCATCTCTTTCTGGTCGCCTCCAGCCTTGATTCCATGATCGTCGGTGAGGCGCAGATCCTGGGTCAGCTTAAAGAAGCCTATCGCTTTGCCTCGGAAAAGAAAACCAGTGGACTGGTCTTAAACAAGTTGCTCCATAAATCCTTTTCCGTTGCCAAGCGGGTACGGACGGAGACCAGGATCGGCGCAAGCGCGGTTTCGATTTCCTATGCCGCTGTTGAACTGGGGAGAAAGATTTTCGGCGATCTCCGGGATAAGCGGGTCATGCTGATCGGGGCCGGAGAAATGGCTGAACTTGCCGCCGAACATCTGGTCGGCCAGGGGGTAAAGGAGGTGGTGGTTGCAAACCGGACCCTTGAGCGGGCCGTTACCCTGGCCAAACGTTTTCACGGCCGGGCCATTTCCCTGGAAGAACTGGTGGAACAGCTGGAACACGTTGATATCATAGTCAGTTCAACCGGGGCAACCGATTTGATCCTGACCAGGGAAGATGTGCAGCCGGTGATGCGCAGGCGCCGCAACCAACCCTTGTTTTTCATCGATATAGCCGTGCCCCGTGATCTTGATCCGGCCATTAATGAGCT
>CAZPXI010000312.1:0-3433 GCA_964590715.1 uncultured Desulfobulbus sp. | reverse complement strand
ATGCTATTCGAGAAGGCCGAAGTGGGCGAAGATGGGGTGCTTCTGAATAGTTACCTCAATTCAAGTATTTTTCCGGAGCTCCGGCAATGTAGGCCTGGCCAAGGGCAATACCGCCGTCATTACTTGGTACCTGTTCACCGCTGAACACGGAAAAGCTCTCGGCAAGACATCCGGTCGTCAATCCTTCCAGTAAAAGTTTATTCTGGAATGCACCTCCACCGAGCACAACAGTATTCAGGCCGGTCTGACGGCGGAGTCGGAGCAAAATTTGACTGGATCCGTCCAGCAGCCATCTGTGAAAACGGGAGGCAATTACCGGTATGGCAACACCCTGGTGTAGATCTTTAATAATCTGCAGGGCTAGGGGCCGTGAATCGAGAATAAGTATGCCGTCATCATTTTTCAGAACAGGGTCGTAGGGATCTGTTTTCTGATCATTCCAGGCTCTTTCGGCCTGATGTTCCAGCTCCATGGCGGCCTGGCCTTCATAGTCGGCCACCATGCACAGGCCGAGCAAAGCCGCCACTGCGTCAAAAAGCCGGCCGCAACTGGACGTTAGTGGACAGTTAATCTTCCCTGCAAGCATTTGCGCCATAAGTGCACGTTTGCTGTCGTCGATTTGCAGCAGGGCTTCGGGCAAAGAGTACTCGCTTACGCCTTCTTCCCCTTTTGTCTGATGGAGCAGAGCCATGGCCATGCGCCAGGGTTCTCTTGCGGCCCTATCTCCACCGGGCAGGGGCAGTAGGGAAAGATGGGCCAGCCGGGTGTACCCCCTGCGATCCACACGGTAGTATTCTCCACCGTACACTATCCCGTCTTCGCTGTAGCCGGTTCCGTCAAGGAGAACGGCCAGCACCGGTTCATCCAGCCCGTATTCGGCCATGACCGCTGCCCCGTGGGCATGGTGATGCTGTACCTGGGCAGAGTTCTCATGTTTTTTACAAAACCGGGTACTCTGGTAATCGGGGTGCAGGTCACAGGCAACGGCTTGAATATCGGTTTCCAGGATTTTTTGTGCATGATTGATGCTCTCGGTGTAGAAGTCCAGCGCCTGGGGGCTGGTCAGTTCGCCGATATGCTGACTGATAAAGGCCTCGTTGTTGCGGACAATACAAAATGAACTTTTCATTTCCGCACCGCAGCCGAGAATGTTTTTTGTCCGGTGGGCAAGCAGTAAAGGCTCAGGGGCATAGCCGCGGCCGCGTCGCAGGATCCGTGCTTTTCCCGCCATGACCCGGACAACGGAATCATCGACTCGGGTGACAATCTCCCGATTGTGCAGGAGAAAGAAATCGGTAAGACCATGGAGCCTTGTCAGGGCCTCGTCATTGTCTATACAGATCGGTTCCTCGCTCAGATTCGCGCTGGTCATGACCAGGGCCGGCGGGCAGTTGGCATCTGCAAGCAGCAGGTGATGCAGCGGAGTGTAGGGCAGCATCAGGCCGAGCAGGCCGATGCCGGGGGCAAGATTCTCCGCCAAAATTGATTTTTTTTCTTTCTCCAGCAGAACAATGGGTGCCCTGTATGAGGAGAGCAGCTCAGCCTCCTGCTCTGTAATCCGGCAAAATTTACGTGCCTGCTCAAGATCTCGAACCATGATCGCAAGTGGTTTTTTCCGCCGATGTTTACGCTTACGCAGGGTCGCAACCGCCGGGATGCTGGTGGCGTCAACCGCGAGATGAAAGCCGCCCAGTCCTTTTATGGCGACGACCTTTTCTCCGGCCAGGGCCTCGGCACAGGCGCCGATACAGTCATTGGTTGCAACGGGGTTGCCATCTGCATTATGCCAACTTAAGCTCGGCCCGCAGGTCGGGCATGCATTAGGCTGGGCATGAAAGCGGCGGTCAAGAGGATCATGGTATTCCCGTTCGCACTGCGGGCAGAGCGCAAAAACACCCATCGAGGTGTTGGGCCGGTCATAGGGAATGGTTTTGATGATCGAAAATCTCGGCCCGCAATTGGTACAGTTGATAAAGGGATAACGGTAGCGGCGGTCCCGGGGATCAAAGAGTTCCCGGAGGCAGTCCGGACATAACCCGATATCCGGTGAGATCTGGGTGTTTGCTTTTTCTCCCTGCCTGCTGAGGAGGATAATGAATTCCGATCGCTGCTCCTGTACGGAGATACCCTCTGTCGTGATATCGGTGATCCGGCTGATCGGCGGCGGTTCACTCTGCAACCTGCTGCAGAATGCGGTAATGTTTTGTTCTTCACCCTGCAGCTCAATAATGACCCCGTTGCCGGTATTGGCAACGGTGCCGGTCAATTGCATTTCCCGGGCAAGGCGATAGACAAAGGGCCGAAAACCAACTCCCTGGACAATGCCCTGGACACGTATTTTAATTGCCTGCATCTCAAGAGACAGGGACAACTCTTTCATATTATGTGTTGTTTTTTGGAATAAATTGTCGGGTTTCGTCCCTCAACCCGACCTACACAAAGCGTCTGTCGGATTCGTTTTCCCCTGTTTGAGGAAAAGGTAAACTGTAAACCGAACCCGTTTCCGACTCTTTCTTTGCTTTCAATGGTCGGCCAGGCCATAAATTTAAGGAAATATTTATTCCTCTCCGGCCAGGGCGTCCCGAAGAAGTTGTCGATAGCGGGCGGTTTCAGTTACCTTTTTTTGTTCCATGTCCTCGGCCTCTTCCCTGGTCAAGTGGATCAGGCCGCAGGCCGGGCAGGAGAGGTTGACTTCATCGCCGACCGCCCGAGCTTTCAACTCCTCTGCCGTCATGTGGCCGACATAGCCGCAGGCACAGGCCGGACACTGGCCGCGAACAATCGTTTCATTTTTTTTCATTTTTTGTAACTCTTCAGGTGGGTGCTGGAAATTTGCACAACCACCGGCTGTCACCATTTTTTCATTTATTTATGATTGTCGGTGTCGTGAAAAGCCACGAAACCGTCGGCGGAGAAGTCGTATCATGTTGTAATTCCGTACTGTGTACATGGCGGTTTTGACTTTTTACGAGACCGTCATGATTCATCGTCTTTCACTTGCCGTTGTGGATACGTGCACCCCGGCTGTTTCTGATCTCAATAATCAGGTCGGAACCGCCGTCCAGACGGTGGGTCGCACACGACATTCACGGGTCATAGGCCCGCACCGCCATCTCAATCCGGTTGAGGATGCCCTCATCATAATGCCCGTTTTTAATAAGATCGGTTGCTGCCCGGCGGACACTCATATTCATGGGCGCAAGGTTATGGGTGGTGCCGACGATCATGTTGGCACTGGTAATACAGCCGTTTTCATCGGTGGTGTATTCATGGATAAGGGTGCCCCGTGGCGCCTCCACATGGCCGACCCCTCGGCCGGGCCCGGGTTGAACGGCGGTTCTGATTTCATCCCCGGTAATACGGTCATCGGCCAGCAGTTCAAGGCTTCGTTCACAGGCATAAACCAGTTCAATCAGCCGGGCCCAGTGATAGA
>CAZPXI010000311.1:0-3456 GCA_964590715.1 uncultured Desulfobulbus sp. | reverse complement strand
TGCGCAGGGCCGATGCTTATTGCGGCAATGGTTGTCGGCCTGTTCGTCAGTATTTTTCAGGCTGCCACCCAGATCAACGAACAGACCATGACCTTTATCCCTAAAATCATTGCGGTCTTTGTCACCCTGTTGATATTCGGCCCCTGGGTGATGAACCTGCTGATAACCTTTACCACCGGCATTCTGACTTCCATTGCCACCATAGGACAGTAGACAGCAGGGGTTAGGGCTTAGGGGTTAGCTGTTTACCATTGCAGGATAAAAGTCCAGTAAGACCATGGATATTCAACTCGTTCCCATAGAACAATTTCAGAATTTTCTTCTCTGTCTGGCCAGGGTCATGGCCCTGGTTTCCGCAATCCCGGTCTTCAACAGCAAAAAGGCTCCGGCGCAGGTAAAAATAGGGTTAGGGTTTGCCACCGCATTGCTGCTTTTTCCCCTGATGGCACCCTATACCCCGCAACTGCGATTCAGCATCCTTGAATTCGGCCTCATTCTGATAAATGAGGTTCTGATAGGTTTACTGCTTGGCCTTGTTGCTCAGCTTATTTTCACAGCCGTCAGTTTCGGCGGCACCATTGTCGGCTATCAGATGGGTTTTGCGGCCGCAAACATCTTCGACCCCCAGACCTCGCAGCAGCTTTCCCTGATGAGCCAATTTTCCAACGTTATTGCCATTCTTATCTTCCTGGCACTCAATATCCACCAGATATTCTTTAAGGCCATCGTTGACTCCTACATCCTGCTTCCCCCCGGTTCCCTTGATTTCTCAGGCGGAGCCGTTTCCCTGCTCATGGACATGGCCGGTCATATGTTTCTGCTCGGTGTAAAACTCAGTGCGCCGGTACTTGCCCTGCTCCTGCTCTCCAATCTGGTTCTCGGTATCCTGGCCAGAGTCTTTCCCCAGCTCAATGTCTTCATGCTCTCCTTCCCCATTAACATCGGCATTGCCCTTTTGGTCATCGGCCTGACACTCAACATTATGCCGCTCATGTTAAGTCGGGAATTTGACACTATGACCGAGAATTTCTTCCGCCTCTTTCAGATGCTCTGACCTCACCGCTTTCTGTTACAACAATATCTTCATTTTCAAGATATTAACACAACTCACTCTTCTTGTATTGTTCAGGCCTGATGCTTGCAATAGTGTATCCTGAGTTCTGTCCTAACCTCTAATCCCAAATCCCTAAAAAATGGCCGAAGATACACCAACCGGCGAACGCACGGAAGCCGCGTCCGCGAAACGAAGAGAGGACTTTCGCAAAAAGGGCCAAGTCGCTCAAAGCCGAGAAGTGCAAACTGCAGCCATGTTTACTATTCTTCTGCTCTTCTGGATTTTTTACATCCCCTACTTCTGGCAGGACCTGACTGAACTTATCTCTTCAGTCTGGGGCAGCAGCTGTGAATATGCAATCACCCCGCCTGCCCTGATGCAGTTGGTCTTTTTTTTATTTAAAAACATAGCCGTCATCATGCTTCCCCTTTTTGCTGTTGCCATGGTCACCGGTTTTTTTTCAACCTTTATGCAGATCGGCTGGCTCTTTACAACCCAGCCACTGACCCCGGACCTGAACAAGCTCGACCCCATCAAGGGGATGGCCAAGTTTGTATCCAAAAAATCGTTTGTTGAAATAATAAAGTCATTACTTAAAGTTATCCTAATCGGGTGGGTAGCCTTTAAAACGATTCAGGGTGAGTTCGATGATGCCCTTGTCCTGACCGACATGACCACGGAACAGATACTCCACTTCCTTGGCCGAACTGCAACCCTGATCATGGCCAAGGTTGCAGGTATCATGATTTTTCTGGCCGTTCTCGACTATGGTTTTGTTCGCTGGGAAATGGAAGAAAAAATGAAGATGACTAAACAGGAACAGAAAGAGGAACACAAAGATACCGAGGGTGACCCCCATATCAAGTCAAAAATCCGTTCCATCCAGCAGCAAATGGCCCGTCGAAGGATGATGGCTGCAGTCCCGGAAGCAGATGTTGTCATCACCAATCCGACCCGGCTGGCCATTGCTGTCAAGTATGACAACAACGCAATGGATGCCCCTGTTGTTCTGGCAAAAGGTCAGGAACTGGTTGCGGCAAAAATCCGTAAAATTGCCCGGGAAAACGATATACCTCTGGTAGAAAATCCACCCGTGGCAAGATTATTGCATTCAAAGGTTGAAATAGGCCAGGCCATACCGGAAGAACTGTTTAAGGCCGTTGCTGAAATTCTGGCCTATGTTTATTCACTTAAAGGCATGCAGCCAAAACCCTGACACACGATAACCGCATGGAGACCACTCGAGCACAGACACTATTTGGCCAGTTTCAAATTAAGGAACTGGTCAAGCGTAGTGATATATGGGCATCAATGGGAATTGTCGGCATTCTGATGCTGATGATCATTCCCCTGCCGCCCATGGTGCTCGACCTCTGCCTGTCATTTAATATCACTCTGGCTATATTAATTTTAATAATCAGCCTATATACGGACAAGGCTGTTGAATTTTCCATTTTTCCCTCACTGCTGCTGGCCACAACGCTGTTCAGGTTGTCCCTAAATGTTGCCTCCACCCGGCTTATTCTCCTGCATGGAAATGAGGGGATGAATGCAGCAGGTTCCGTCATCGAGGCCTTTGGCCAGTTTGTGGTCGGCGGTTCGTTTGTGGTTGGCCTGGTGATATTTATTATCCTGGTCATTATCAACTTCATTGTTATTACCAAGGGTGCAGGGCGTATAGCCGAAGTTGCCGCCCGTTTTGCCCTTGATGCCATGCCGGGTAAACAGATGGCCATTGATGCCGATCTCAATGCCGGCCTTATTGATGAGGCTGAGGCCCGCCGTCGCCGTGATGCAATCTCCGATGAGGCCACCTTCCACGGGGCCATGGACGGTGCCTCAAAATTTGTCCGGGGTGACGCCATTGCCGGTATCATTATCACCCTGATCAATATCGGGGCCGGATTCATTATCGGGGTCATGCAGAAAGGTATGCCTATGGCCGAGGCCGCTCAGAATTACACGATCCTCACAATCGGCGACGGTCTTGTAGGCCAGGTACCGGCTCTTATCATCTCCACCGCAGCAGGCATGTTGGTCACTCGTTCCGCCGGTAAGGAAAATTTCGGCGAAGAGCTGAAAAAACAATTTATTCGCTATTCGAAAGCCCTGTGGACGGTTGCCGGAATCCTCCTGCTCTTTGCCCTGATTCCCGGCATGCCTTTTCTTCCTTTTCTGACCCTGTCACTCGGACTTTCCTTTGTTGCCTATCGCCTTGACCAGGCAGAAAGGATGAAAGCCGCAGAGACCCTGATTGAACGACCGGAGCCGGTTGAAAAAGGAGATGAAGATTACGAACAAATGCTCAATGTCGATCTTATTGAGCTTGAAGTAGGGTATGGCCTGATTCCCTTTGTTGATGCGGCCCAGGACGGCGAGCTGCTCACCCGCATCCAATCCAT
>CAZPXI010000310.1:0-3469 GCA_964590715.1 uncultured Desulfobulbus sp. | reverse complement strand
GAAAACGCTCCGGAAGCAGATAAGCTGCTCACACACCACAAACCGGGGAAACTTCTTTCCCGCAGGGGCCGCAGAAGAATCTTCTGCGGCCCCTTTCTTTTGCCTTGACAAAAGCACGGATCGCCCATATCTTTTCGCTCAATTGAGCAAAACTAAAGAGAGAGCACATGGCACGCCCTAAAAAATGCAGACACGTGGCCCGCATGCCGCGGGTACGCTATTTTAAACCTCGCGGCATTCCTCTGACGGAGCTGACCGAGGTGTACCTGACCATTGAAGGAGCGGAAGCCCTACGCCTGGTGGATGCCAAGGGACTGGATCTCAACACCGCTGCCGGGGAGATGAAGGTATCACGCCATACCTTCGGCCGCATCCTGGCGCAGGCCCGCCGGGTTGTTGCACAGGCCATCACCGAAGGCATGGCCATTCGTATTGAAGGCGGTGATTTTATAATGAAATGTAAAGCCGACTCAGACTCACCCCCTGGAACGAACACGTTCGATAACCAGGCAGACGCCGGCAAAACCGAAACACTATTGGAACAAACAGGAGAAAATACAATGACAAAAATAGCCATATCCAGCGAAGGACCTTCACTTGACGATCAGGTCGACCCCAGATTCGGCCGTGCCGGCGGATTTCTCCTTGTTGACCCGGACACCATGGAAACCAACTATATTGATAATGGCGCAAGCCAGACCATGGGTCAAGGCGCCGGCATTCAGGCCGCTGAAAACGTTGCCGGGGCGGGTGCGGGGGTTGTGCTCAGCGGTTATATCGGCCCCAAGGCCTTTCAGGCGCTTACTGCAGGCGGCATCAAGATCGGACAGGATTGTGATAACATGACTGTTCGTGAGGCTGTCGAGAAATTTAAAAACGGGGAGATCCCCATTGCCGACAAGCCGAATCGATAGTCGTAAACTCAACCCCCTCACTGATATGCACAAAACACATTCATTCAGAACACCCAGTGGCAGAACAGGAGAAAAACTATGATTATCACCGTCGCCAGCGGCAAGGGCGGAACCGGAAAAACCACGGTGACTGCCTCTCTCAGCGCCGTATGGGATACGCCGTTGCTTGCGGTGGATCTTGATGTCGAGGAGCCGAATCTGCATCTTTTTCTTCATCCCGAACTGGGGAAACCGGTCAAGGCCTGGATGGAGGTACCGGAGTTGGATGCGGAAAAATGTACCTTATGTAGAGATTGTGTGGAGCTGTGTCAATTCAAGGCCATCTCCATTATGATCTCCACCCTGACGCTGTATCCGGACATGTGCCACGGCTGCGGCGGATGTATCGCTGTCTGCAAGCAGAACGCGTTGCGGACCGGCAGGCGGGAGCTGGGTGTAATACACCAGGGACAGGCAGGAGATATAGACTATCTCATGGGGACATTGCGCATTGGTGAAGCAATGACTCCGCCCTTTATGGAACAGATCAAAAAACGGGTACGGGAAATCATCCTGGAGACGAAACAGGATGTCATCATCGACGCGCCACCGGGTGTGAGTTGCCCTGCTATCGCTTCGGTTGTCGACAGTGACGTTATTGTCCTGGTCACCGATGCCACACCGTTCGGCTTTTACGATTTCAAGCTGGCCTGGGAGTCCTTTTCTCCCCTGAACAAACCCATGGGGGTTGTCGTCAATCGGGCCGGGCTGGGCACACGCGATATCTACGATTATTGCAAAGAAAAAAATATCCCGGTACTGGCTGAGATCCCCTTTGACCGCTCCATTGCCGAGGCATATTCGCGCGGACAGGTGATAGCCGATGTTTCCAGGGAACTCGGCACCGTCTTTTCCTCCCTGCGCGGAAAAATTCGTGCCCTTGTCGATGATTTTCAAGAGGAGGTGGGCCATGCGTGAAATATTGGTCATCAGCGGCAAAGGGGGCACCGGTAAGACTTCTCTTACTGCGGCTTTTGCGCATCTTGCCGGCAGCAAAATCATTTGTGATCTGGATGTGGACACTCCGGACCTGCATCTTCTCCTTCAGCCCAGACATGAACGTGAGGTGGAATTCCATGCCGGAAATGAAGCACGGATAAAGCAGGAAGGCTGCAGCGGCTGCGGTATATGCGAAGAGATGTGCCGCTTTGATGCCGTTCGCCGTAAGGATGATACATTTGTCATTGATCCTATCCGATGTGAGGGCTGCAAGGTCTGTGTCACATTCTGCCCGGAACAGACCATCAGTTTCCCGCAAAAACATTGCGGCACGTGGTACATCTCCTCAACTAGATTCGGTATCATGGTGCATGCGCAGCTGTTTCCGGGCGAAGAAAATTCCGGCCGACTGGTCTCTCTCCTTAAAAGTGAAGCCAGAGAACTGGCCCGACAAAACAATATCGACCTTATTCTCAGCGATGGGGCACCAGGAGTCGGCTGTCCTGTGATCAGTTCCCTTTCCGGAGCACATTGTGCGATCCTGGTTACCGAGCCTACGCCATCCGGCCGCCACGATCTGGAACGTGTGGCTGCGCTGTGCGACCATTTTCGCATCCGGGCAGGTGTCATTATTAACAAAGCCGATATCAACCCCGACGAGGCGCAAATCATCGAGCAGTATTGCCGAGAAAAAAAGTATCCGCTTCTGGCGCAGCTGCCGCATGATCCGGTGATTACCGAGGCCATGGTCAAAGCACGCGCGGTCACCGAGCTTGGGAAAACAGAGATCGGCGAAAGTATCAGGCAGGCTTGGAAAAAGATAGAAGAATTTGCAGGGTAAGGAACGCGGCTACGCCGTCGTCTTTGCCTGAAAACTCAAAACCCATCACAACCAGCAAACAAAGGAGAACGAAGCAATGCTCATTGGTATCCCTTCAACACATCCCGGTGGTATGGAAGCCGCTTTCGGCGCACATTTCGGTCATTGTGACCTGTACACTGTCGTAGAAGTCGCTGACGGCCAGGTGCAAGAGGTGCGCACCTTGCCCAGCATGCCCCATCAGCAGGGTGGCTGCATGGCACCGGTCCAGCACCTTGCCGATAACGGCGTTAAAATACTGCTTGCCAGTGGTATGGGCATGCGTCCGCTCATGGGTTTTAACCAGGTAAACATTGATGTGTACTATGCCGACAACGCGCCCACTGTAGGGGCCGCGGTCGAGGCCTTTCTAGGCGGCAACCTGCAGCAGTTCACCCAGGACTTCACCTGCGGTGGCGGAGGCGGCCAACAATAAGCCGTTTTAGTTGTATCATCCTTAATAATCATAACCTGAAACCAGTCCACGTCTCATCAGAAGGGGACGGAGACTGGTTGCCGACAGAAGACCACATAGAGCTACACGCCATGTCGAACCATGATGAAGCAACAATTAATCAGTTGGGCCAGGCGTTTTTATCGCATGCCAACCAACCAAGAAATTTAGGCACCATCACCGAACCGGACGGTTCCAGCCGTCTGACCGGAAAATGCGGTGACTCCATGCGAATAGATCTGAAAGTGCATGACGGTGTTATTG
>CAZPXI010000309.1:0-3478 GCA_964590715.1 uncultured Desulfobulbus sp. | reverse complement strand
CCTAATCCCTGAACTATCATGGCTACCCATAACGAAAAAATTATTATCCTTGATTTCGGTTCCCAGACCACCCAGCTCATAGCGCGGCGTATCCGCGAGCAGAAGGTCTATTCGGAAATTCATCCCTACACCCTTGATCTTGATACACTCAAGGCCATGCAGCCCTCCGGCATCGTACTCTCCGGTGGTCCTGCCAGTGTCTATGACGAGGATGCGCCCATTTCCGATCCCGGCATCTTTGAACTCGGGGTGCCGATACTCGGTATCTGTTACGGGGCTCAACTGATGATGCAGCAGTTGGGCGGTCGGGTAGAAAAGGCGGAGAAACGTGAGTTCGGCAAGGCTGAGCTCAATATTGAGTATACAGCCGGTCTCTTTGCCGGAATGGAAACCGCGCCCAGTCATTACCAGGTCTGGATGAGTCACGGCGACCGGATCGAGGAGCTGCCTCCCGGCTTTGCGGTGACCGCTAACAGTGCGCACTCTCCCTTTGCCGCCCTTCGCCATGAGGATAAACCCTTTGTCGCGGTCCAGTTCCATCCCGAGGTTGCCCATACCCTGATCGGTAACGACGTGCTGAGAAATTTCATCTTTGGACTCTGTGACTGTCATCCCATCTGGACCATGCACTCGTTCATTGATGCAACGGTGGCTGAAATAAAGAACCGGGTCGGCGAAGGCAAGGTGCTCTGCGCTCTTTCCGGCGGGGTGGATTCCTCGGTTACGGCCGCTTTGGTCCATAGGGCTATCGGTGATCAGTTGACCTGCATCTATGTCAACAACGGTCTGATGCGGACCGGGGAATCGGAAAGCGTGCTCCGCTTCTTTCGTCAGAAGACGGATCTCCAGGTCATAGATATTGATGCGACCAGTTATTTCCTGGATGAACTTGCCGGGATTAAAGATCCTGAGGAGAAGCGAAAACGGATCGGCTATGGTTTTATCAAGATCTTTGAAGAGGAAGCAAACAAACTGGGTGATGTGAAATTTTTGGCTCAGGGCACTCTGTATCCCGATGTTATTGAGTCGGTGGTCTTCCGGGGCAAGGCACCGATCAAATCCCATCATAACGTCGGCGGCCTGCCCGAGCGCATGCAGCTTGAACTGATTGAACCGCTCAGGGAGCTGTTCAAGGACGAGGTCCGTGAACTTGGCCTGGAACTCGGAATGCCTGAAGAGGCCATATTCAGGCAGCCCTTTCCCGGGCCCGGACTCGGCATCCGGATCATGGGCGAAGTGACGGCTGAGCGGCTCAATATTCTCAGAAAGTCTGATGTGATTGTCCTGGAAGAGATGAAAACGTCGGGCTGGTACCGGAAAGTCTGGCAATCCTTTGCCGTCCTGCTGCCGATCCAGACCGTCGGGGTCATGGGTGACGGCCGGACCTATGAACATGTGATTGCGATCAGGTCGGTGGACAGCAGGGATGCCATGACCGCTGACTGGTCCCAGTTGCCCTATGACCTCCTTGGCCGCATTTCGAGCCGGATCATCAATGAGGTGCGCGGGGTCAACCGGGTGGTCTATGATATTTCTTCCAAACCCCCGTCCACCATTGAGTGGGAATAAAATAGGGATCAGGGAGCAGGGATTCGGGGCGAGGAACGAGTGTTCCTCGCCTCCTGATCATTCGTCCCCATCCCGGGAAAATCGTATGTTAAAGACCGGAATTTATGTAGACGCCGAAAACATCAAGATGAGCGGCGGTTACGGCATGCGCTATGATGTGCTGGTTGACCTGGCCAACAGCGGTCAGTCCATGATGCTGCGGGCAAACTGCTATCTGGCCGAAGATCGGGAACGGACCAGGACCGACCCTGAACATCGGCAGAAGGTGTATTCGTATCACGATATCCTGCGGCAATGCGGTTTTAAGCTCATAAAAAAATATGTCCGCCGCTATACGGACGAGGACGGCAATGTAACCACCAAGGCCAATGCCGATATGGATCTTGCCATCGACGCCCTGTTGCAGGCCCGTAACCTCGACCGGGTTGTTCTGCTGACCGGGGACGGTGATTTTATCCGGCTGGTCATAGCCCTGCAGAATATGGGCTGCCGGGTGGAGGTCATCGGTTTTCACAACGTGAGCCATGAGCTGCGGGAAACCGCTGATGCCTATCTCTCTGGTTTTCTCATTCCCGGTTTACTGCCCATTACCGGCAATGGCTACCAGGGCGATGAACAGTGGCAGCGGGGAACGGTTGTCAACTTTAACCCTGACCGGGGCTTTGGTTTTTTCAGGTATTACACGATGACTGCACATGGAATTGAAGCGGACAGCGTCTTTTTTCACCTGTCTAAATCCACTTTGGATAACGACCATTATTTCCAGGATAGCTTCCGTATTTTTGAGTTTCGAATAGTTGAAAATCCGGCAAATGATAACCGGCCCGAGGCCTGGGATATTCGCCTGGTTCGTGAAGGATAAGTGAGGTCCAAACAGGTATGTGGAAAGTCTCTGTTGATAAAAAAAAGTGTACCGGTTGCGGTGAATGTGTCGAATCCTGTCCCGGTGAGGTGTATGAACTGGCGGATGGCAAGGCCAAAGTCGTCAACCTTGATGAATGTCATGGCTGCCACACCTGTGAGGCGATCTGCGATGAGGATGCCTGCAAGGTCGAGGAGGAGTGACAGCCGCTGTCGGTTCCGGGTTGCAAAGCCGTTTGGGAAAAACCTACCGGGTTTCCCGGCCTGTGGGCCATCGTCATTTTCAGCGCGGGCGGGCCAGCAGATACATCGGATGATAGGTCAGGCGGACACCCTGCTTTGTCCGGAAACGATCTTGATAGCGGCTGGTGAACTCCTGTAATCGCACCCTGTTCCATCCCGGCCCGGCCAGGGCATTGACGCCGGTCTGTCTGAGGTGTTGAAGGACAGCGCCGGGGTCAACAAAATGCAGTATCTCCATTGCCTCGGCTGCCGCCGAAACTTCAAAATGCTGCTGTTTCAGCAGATCTGTCAGTTGTTCAAGAGCGGGGTATTCCAGGCCTATGCCGGTCAACGCTCTGATTTCCCGTAGATTTTCCGGACCGTACATGGCAAAGGCCAACAGGCCATCTGAATGCAGGTGGCGGTGCAGTTTTGCAAAAAAGGCTGGCAGATCATGAAGCCAGTGGAAGGTGGAGGATGAGATGATCAGCTGGTACTGCTCCGGCAGAGGAATGGTTTCGATGTCGCCGGCCAGAAATTCCATTTGTCCCGGGAAGGCAATCCGTTCGACCTGCCGGTGAAAGTCCGCCACCAGATCATTGACATGCAGTACCTGCAACTGCGGAAACCGGGCAACAATCCTCCGGGTCAGGATGCCGGTGCAGCAGCCGATTTCCAGCGCGGAGATCGGAGCACTCTCTGCATGTTCCTCGACCAGGGTCAGCAACCGGTCCGCCACCCGTTCCTGGACCAAGGCCTGGTTATCATAGGTCTCTGCAGCCCGCGCAAAGTGGAGTCGGACCTGTTTTTTATCTGCTTTCACTTA
>CAZPXI010000308.1:0-3489 GCA_964590715.1 uncultured Desulfobulbus sp. | reverse complement strand
ACCCCTATGTCCAGGATGACGGCAACTGTTATTCGGCCCACTGTGTCCATCCGGATAAACCGGAGGACGGCTTCTGGTATGGTGATGAACAATTCTTCCAGGAACCATTTCGTATTTTCAACAGTGGCGATATCAAAAGCTGCGAAAACGGCAGTCTGGTTATTAGCGAGGGCGAAGAGAACCTGCTGGCCTTAAAACAGCTCGGCCTTCCCTGTATTGCCCTGCCGAGTATCGCAGACCTTGCCCAACTTGATCCCGATCGCCTGCAGTGGCTGAGCACGCTGTTTCTTTTTGTCAATCATAACCCGGAGTCGGAAACTGCGGCCCGCCGTTTTGCCGAACGTGTCGGTTACAAGGTCCGCCTTGTTCGCTGGCCGGAAGATTCCCCAGCCAAGTATACGATAAAGGCCCTGGCAAGTGACAGGAAAAAAGAATTCCGGTCAACTGCCTTTACCCTGATTCAGGGGGCCCGTTCTTTTTCGCCTTTCGGATCACCCGAGCATGAACACCTGCGTTTCACCGAACAGTTGCAACTTGATGCAGGCAGCAGTTACGATACCATGCAATCGGGCTTTCCGCTCCTGGATCAGGCCCTGGGAGGTCTCCACGGCATCAACATCATGGGCGGCACGCCCAAGGCCGGTAAGTCCTGCTTTTTTATCCAGATAGCCTCCAACATGGCCCGTAAAAAAATCCCGGTGATCTACTATGATTTTGAAAACGGCCGACAAAAAATTTACCTGCGAACGCTGAGCCGCATGAGTCAACTCTCAACAGAGCTGATAAAAAAAAGAAGCGGAGAAAGAGAAGAAATAATACGCCTTGAGAAAGCCCAGCAGGAGCTAAAAGACATGCTGCCCTGGTTCAGGGTCGTTACAGATAGAAAATTAAATCCGGAACTTATGCGTCGTCACATTGATTTCCTGCGCCATGAAACCCACTCCGACTATACCCTGGTGGTTATTGACAGTCTGCATAAGCTGCCGTTTAAAGATTTCTCCGAACGGAGAACAGGCATAGACGCCTGGCTGCGGCAGTTTGAAGCCATCCGTGATGAACTCAATGTTTCCTTTCTGATTATTTCAGAGCTTTCCCGCGGTACCGGCGGTCAATATGATGATCAGCCGCACATGGGCTCCTTTAAAGGTTCCGGCGACATTGAATACTCGGCCGACAATGCCATGATCCTGATGCCCAAATGGGATCCATTCGACACCAGCCCTCCGGAAAATAGACTGAACGAACTATGGCTCGTTGCCAGCCGTGAACAGAGCCCGGGCAGGATAAGCTCCTATCGGCTGGACTTCCCCTATTGGGGATTTGTTGAAGAAGGATAATAAATGGCTCACGCCCCGGCGGTCAAGCTCGGATTCGGATTACGCTATAGTAACCATAACTTTCTTCCCAGGCAGACCGCATTCCGCCCCAGGATATTCTCCACAAATATCACAAATCTATATCAGCATTTTTATATATTAACCTGTAGTTATCGGCTCATCTCCGGCGATCACCGGTATCGGACAGCATCAGGCACTCTTTTTGTATGGAAAAGGCATGCAGATCGAAAGACGAAAATTTAAGCGACACCGCCTGCGCTTTCAGCTTGAAATACGGGGCAACAGTCAAAACGGGAAGCCGTTTGTTGAACGGGCACAACTGATTAATATCTCAGGCGGCGGCGCACTCTTTCACTCCCTGCTGATTGATCAATATTTCCAGGGCCAGATTGTGGAGACAAATATCATACTCCCGGGAACGCCTGCCATGAAAGGCCAGATGTTCACCAGGGCGACAGTGGTTCGCCTGATCCGGGAAAATCATGAACAGTCAATTGTTTCCATTCACTTTATGGATCCGTTCAAGCTCTCCAGGGACGAAGAACTACAAAACGATATAAGCAATAAAAAAACAGATAGTTTATTAAGATGACGACAAAACAACAACAGGCATTAAGTTTTTACCGGAGAATACGGATCAGCCTCGGGTTGATGGGTATTCTCCCGTTTCTGCTTGTTATCTATCTTTTTCTGGCGGAAAAAATTTCCCTGACCAACAGCGTGATTATATATTCCGCCCTGATTCTTTTTTCCATTCTCATCGGATTTTCGCTGCTTCGGCAGTCGGCCGACCAGTTGTCAATGCTGGCCCGGGAGACGTCAAACCTGAATGAATCAAAAATTATCAAACCCGTTCAACTCCATATTGACGGAGAACTCAAAGATATTGCTACCAACTTCAACGGGCTCGTTGAACGACTCGCCCGGGCAAACCATGACATTCAGGAACAAAACATTCAGCTCCTGCGCTATGCCGATGATCTGGCCCACTCCTATGATCAGCTTAAAAAAGAGGAACAGCTGCGAACCCATCTCAGCCGGTACATCGGTAACGACCTGGTTGAACAGATCATGCAGTCAAGCGATAATCTGCTCCAGAAAAATCAACGAAAAATAATTACGGTCATGTTTGCCGATATTCGTTCCTTTACCGCAATTTCAGAACAGATGGCACCCGAAGATGTCGTTGCCATGCTCAATGAGTATTTTTCCATCATGGTGGAGATAGTTTTTAAACACAACGGGATGCTTGATAAGTTTGTCGGAGATCAGCTTATGGCCGTATTCGGTCACATGTCGGATGAAGCCCGGGGGGTGGAAGATGGCCTGCAGGCCGCACTTGAGATGCAGGAAGCCACTGATCGACTCATGGAACAAAGAGCAAAAAACCACCAGCCGATTTTTCAAGTCGGGATTGGAATGAATACCGGTAACGCCATCATCGGCAATGTCGGCTCGGAAAACAGAATGGATTACACGGTGATCGGCGATACCATCAATGCTGGAGCCAGATTCGAAAAGCTGGCAAAGGGCGGGGAAATAATCATCGGCGAACAGACCTTTATCCGGCGCCCCAGGTCCATCAAACTAAATAAACGATTGAAGCTCACCGTCAGGAACCGTTCAGTGCCCGTTGTCTGTTACATGGTCGACCGAAAAGGATGTATGGCCGCCCTGCAACAGCATGAAAAGAGTACAAATCATGTACCAAACGGCCTGTTTGATGCAGTTCCGGAGGAAGCTCTCGCCGGCTGTTAGTGCATTGCTACCCCTCCGAAACCCTGTCTTCAAAAACAGGCGCACGTAAGTCCCGATAAAAGAATAACCACAGAGAGCACTGAGAAAAGAATAAAAAAACCTCTATTTTTCTGCAATTTCTGCGCTATAAGAAGTATTTTTCCGGTTGCGGAGATCACCTGCGTAGAGATACAATCTACTCCTTTCCGCCATCAATTATCCTGTTCGGATTTCCAGCGATTAAGCTCTTCCAGAGCCAGCTGAGCCCTGTATCCACCCCTTTCTTTTTTCCTGATCTTTCTCCTGAGTGGAGGGAATAAACCGAAGTTAACATTTGAGGGTTGAAAACGGGCGGGGTCGGACTCGGTCAGGTGATGAATCAGGGCCCCAAGTGCGGTTGCCGGAGGAGGCGCGC
>CAZPXI010000307.1:0-3512 GCA_964590715.1 uncultured Desulfobulbus sp. | reverse complement strand
GGAAACACAACCATACCCGTCATCCCCGAATGGTTACGCTGTATGTAACGACGGTGTTGTTATCGGGGACCCAGTAATTTGTTAACGGCTGAGCTTTGTACGTAATCAGGGACGGGCATCCTCCTCAAAAAGTTTCAGATACTCGCCATAGCCTTTATCCTGCAGTTCTTCTTTGGGTACAAATCGCAGGGACGCCGAGTTGATACAGTACCGCAGACCGGTGGGGACGGGACCGTCATCAAAAACATGGCCCAGGTGCGAATCCCCATATTTGCTGCGAACCTCGGTGCGAACGGTAAAAAACTTCCGATCCTTGCGCTCAACAATATTCTCTTTGCTGATCGGTCTGGTAAAACTGGGCCAGCCGGTGCCGGATTTATACTTATCGGTTGAGGAAAAAAGCGGCTCTCCCGAGACGATATCCACATAAATTCCAGCCTGTTTGTTCTTCCAATAGGCATTGTCAAAGGCAGGTTCAGTCCCTTCCCTCTGGGTCACCTTGTACTGCAAGGGAGTGAGCCGTTCTTTTAATACCTCGTCATCCGGGCGAGTGTATTTTTTCTGCGCGGCTTTTTCCTGATCCTTCCAGGTGTTCTTCAGGAAACCGGCCCGACCGGAACCAACCTTGTACATGGAATATTGCAGGACATTTTTTTTGTAGTAATCCTGGTGATATTCTTCGGCCCGGTAAAAAGACGCGGCCGGCAGAATGGCTGTTCTAATCGGCTTATCAAAAATGCCGGTTTGATCCAGTTCTTTTTTTGAAATCTCGGCCAGTCGTTTCTGCTCCTGATCCAGGTAAAAAACCGCTGTAAAATACTGGGTGCCGCGATCACCGAACTGACCGCCGTCATCGGTCGGATCGATCTGGCGCCAGAAAACCGCAAGCAGCTGTTCATAACTTATTTTTTCCGGATCGTAGAGAACCTCGACCGCCTCATAATGGCCGGTCTTGCCGCTGCCGACCTCTTCATAGGTTGGATTTTCCGTTCTACCGCCGGTATACCCGGAAACCACATCTATAACCCCTTCCTCATTCTCAAACGGCGGTTCCATACACCAGAAACAGCCGCCGGCAAAAATTGCTTTTTTCTGCTCAGCCATAGTCGTCTGCACCTGTGCAAAGATTATAAAAAAGACTAAAAACCAGAATAAATGCATTCTTTTCATAACATCACTCCCTCTACGTCAACAGGCAGGTCGGGGGAAAACCATTTCCGCACCTGATACCTATTCTCAAACTATACTGTAGGCATGCAACAAAAAGAAGCAAGCTGTTTTTCAACCTTTCACACGCCTGTTAAGACGATAAAGATACAGCAGCCAGCAACTGCCGGGCAGGACAAAAAGCAACGCCAGCCAGACAACAATGGTCCGGGGATCGACTCCATGGTCCAGAGCCACACCGGTCAGCCAGGTGGACAAACTGAGCACCAGGGTCAGCAGCGCCATCTCGGCGGCAAAGACCCGGCCACGAAAGCGCGGATCAACAAGCCGGTGGAGAAGGGTTGTACTGAAAATCCACTGAATCGACCCTCCGATATGACCGACGAACACACAGAGCCCGGCAAGAACGATATTGGGTGCCTGTGAAAAAAACAGATAGGCCAGCGAAGAGATAAAAAAAGACACCCCGATCGCCCTGCGCATGGGCTGCAGCCCATCTCCAAAAATCCGCCAGGCCAGAATAGGCCCCACTGCAGCTCCGATTCCGCGCATGGAATACAGAACCCCGCTCATCCCTCCCCTGCCCCCGTCTGAAAAGACCTGCTCACCAAATACGGTCAACAGAACCAGAATGCCGCCCGACATTGCCCAGCCGCTCTTAACCATGAGCAATGCCGCAACCTCACCATGTTTCCCGACATAACGAATGCCCTCCATGAGATCGTGCAAGCCGATCATCCGGGCCAGGGAAAAACTCATTTTTTTTCGTTTGGCCATTGCCGATACAGTAACGGTCATCATGATGGATGCGGAAACAACAAAGGTAAAGGAATCTATCAGCACCGCTGTCTGCCAGCCGAAGACAGCGGAAACAAAACCACCGGCCGCAGCTCCCAGGGCCAGCATCACCGACCAGGAGGCTCCGGAAAGCCCATTGGCTATACTGAGTTCCTCTTTGGTGCAGATATCGGGTAGAACCGCCTGACGAGCGGGATGCCAGAAACTCCACAGCGACTCCTGTACCAGGGCCAGAACAAAAATCAGATACACCTGTTCTGCTTCCTGAACCAACAGATAGCCCAGGACGACAAGAACCCGAGACAGATCACAGCAGATGAGAATAATCTTGCGGTTAAAACGATCGGCCACCACACCTGCAGCCGGGCCGAGAATGGTTGTCGGAATAAACTTGGCAATCAGAAACCAGCTGATCGCCTCACCGGATCCGGTCAGCCGGGTGAGCAGCACAAAAATTCCGATATAGTTAAACCAGTCACCGGCCTGGCTGATAATGCCCGAGAGCCAGAACCTGCGGAAATTAGGATTATTACGGAGAAGATATAGATACGAACCCAGCTCTCCTGCGGACATGGAGCGGTTTTTCGTACTGTTTGTTTCGGGATCAGCCATCAGGATTTACTTAAAAAAAACGTTGCATGACACGACAATATATAAAAATTTTGAATCTTTTCAAATACGGCCGCAAATGGAGGGAAACGTCGGTTCAGGGGACAAAGAGCTTGCATTACGTTGTAAAAAATATAAATTAATCGCACAGGTAAAGCACTCCGCTGTTGCGGATCGCCCCTTGATCGATTTCAAGAACCGGCTGTTTACAGACCCAGAGGTACCGGCTTCATACCTGATGCCGAATGACTGAATACTTTTTCCTGGAGTTAAAAAAATGCTTTCTTGCAGACAGACAAGTCTAATCCTGCTCATGTTACTGTGTATATCCCCGCTCATCAATGGTTGTTCCAAAACATACTATTCGGCGATGGAAAAAGTCGGGGTCCATAAACGGGATATCCTGGTTGACCGGGTCAAAGGGGCCAGGGATTCCCAGGCCGAGGCCCAGCAACAGTTCAAATCAGCCCTGGAACAGTTCGGCTCGGTGGTCAAACTTAAAAACACCGACCTGAAAAAGGCCTATGAACGACTCGACCGGGAGTATACCGATTGTGAAGAGGCGGCAGAAAAGGTTTCCGACCGGATCGACAAGGTCGAAGATGTCTCCGAGGCCCTGTTTGATGAATGGGAAGGTGAACTCAAACTGTACCAGAACAAGGAACTGCGCCGGACCAGTAAACAACGGCTGCGGGAAACAAAAGCCCGTTATCGGGAGATGCTGGCCTCCATGCACGCAGCCGAAAAAAGCATGGATCCCGTCTTGAAAACATTTCGAGATAATGTGCTCTTTCTCAAGCACAACCTCAATGCCCAGGCCATCGGCGCACTGCAGTCCGAATTTTCAGATCTTGAAAAAGATATCGATGATCTTATCCTGCAGATGAATAAAGCTATTGAGCACTCCAACAGCTTTATCGCTCAAATGGACAGCTGAT
>CAZPXI010000306.1:0-3513 GCA_964590715.1 uncultured Desulfobulbus sp. | reverse complement strand
CTTCATGTGCAGAAACAACCACCAGGAGTAAAAAAAACATACCGCAGGCTGAATAATCCGTTTACACACCAGGAAAAAAAATGGGAAAATATCCTAAAAACATCGCAGTTATAGGCACAGGATACTGGGGTAAAAACCTGGTCCGCAACTTTCACAGCCTTGGAGCGCTTCGGTCGATTTGTGATGTGGATCCCTCGGCAGTCGAGCAATTCCAGAAGGAATATTCCGGTGTTAACGGGACAACCTCGTTTGCGGATATACTCGCTGACGATAAAATTTCCGGCGTGGTCATAGCCACTCCTGCGGAAACCCATTTTGCTCTTGCCCGTGAGAGTCTTGCCGCCGGCAAAGATGTATATGTGGAAAAGCCCCTGTGTTTATCCGAACGGGAAGGCATTGCTCTGAATACACTAGCCGGGAAACACGACCGGATGTAACCACACTCACGGGGTTAGTAATTATGTGTTTTCACATACCTCAATTCTGTAAGTTGTTGTCATAGGTGGTGCAGATTTTCGCAGTCACTTCTGTTCGCAGGTAAGCGAGGTACGAAACTCCGTGCGCCGCCTATGATGACTTACACTCACTTTACCAAACATATTGAGTGAAAAACATTCCAATATGATTGACACATTACGAAGAATTTTTTCATTACTCACCCAACAGGAACAAAAGCAGGCATTCCGACTACTCCTGGCAATCCTAATTATGGGACTGCTTGAAGCAACCGGCATAGCTTCCATCATGCCGTTTATGGCTGTTCTCGCAAATCCAACGATCATAGAAACCAACAAGTTCTTATCTCAAGTGTACACTGTTACCGACCTGGCAAGTCCAAACCAATTCCTCTTTTTCCTGGGCTTCGGTGTCCTGTTCATTCTCCTGGCCAGTAATAGTTTCGCAGCCTTCACCAGCTGGCTCTTACTTCGTTTTATCTATATTACCGGGCACACTCTTTCGACCAGACTGTTTAATAAATATCTGAATGCACCTTATTCCTTTTTCCTGAACCACAACTCTTCTACCTTGGTTAAAAATATCATCCCTGAAATTCACCGAATAGTCGTCGGCGTTTTAGGACCTGCTATTCAAATTATAACGAGATCTATTATTGCCCTTTGTATCTTGACTCTACTCATTGCCGTGGATCCCTCGTTGGCAGCAATCGTTTTTTTAGTCTGCGGTGGTTTGTATGGCATTGTCTTTAAATTATCCAAAAAACGCTTAGCAAGAACCGGGAAAATATCAACAGAGGCCCAGAGATTACGATTTAAATTTGCCAACGAAGCATTTGGGGGCATAAAAGAACTTAAACTCTTGGGGAGAGAACAACAATATTTCAACCGTTACCAGCAGCCGTCCTACGACTTTGCTGCCTGTGAATCGACAAGCCAGGCGATAACTATTCTTCCCAAATATGCCTTAGAAACTATCATCTTTGGCGGCATGCTAGTCATCATGCTTTACCTGATCGGAGTAAAAAAAGATATCAACCAGGTTCTTCCCATGCTGGCACTCTACGCATTTGCCGGATATCGTCTAATGCCTGGTTTTAATCAAATATTTCAAGGTATATCGCAAATTCGTTACCATTCCGCTGCCCTTAATATGATTTACGAACATTTTCAAATTGAGACGGAACAGAAGAAAAGACATGAAAATAATACTGCGCCCGTTGTCGAATTGAATGATGGCATAAAACTCAAAGACGTAACATTCACTTATCCCGAATCTGATTTACCGGTTATCAAAAATCTCAACCTGTTTATCAAAGCAAATTCTACTGTTGCCTTTGTGGGTAAAACCGGTTCCGGCAAAACAACTTTAATTGATACTATTCTTGGCCTTCTGGCTCAGGATTCTGGAGAAATGTATATTGACAACACGTTAATCAGCAAGAACAACCTGGGATCCTGGCAAAAAAATATCGGCTACGTGCCACAGCAAATTTATTTGGCAGATGACTCGGTAACCAGAAACATTGCCTTTGGGGTACCTGATGAAGATATCAACCATCAGGCCGTTACCCGCGCAGCGACCATCGCCAATATACATAATTTTATAGAAGAATTACCTGATGGCTACAATACCGACCTGGGCGAACGGGGAATAAGGCTAAGTGGAGGCCAACGACAAAGAATAGGTATTGCCCGTGCCCTTTATCATGACCCTAAAGTATTCGTACTGGACGAAGCGACAAGTGCCCTTGACGGCCTGACGGAAAACGTCATCATGGAAGCTATTCACAGCCTCGCCCACGAAAAAACAATTATTTTAGTGGCCCACCGCCTCACAACAGTCAAAGAGTGTGATACAATCCATGTATTGACGGCAGGGGCAATTACAGGAAGTGGTACATACAATGAATTAATGTCATCCTGTGCCAAATTTCGTGAAATTGCAACGTCGGGTAGAACACTCAGCGCAAATGGAAATACAACAGATAGGGAGCCTGACATTGTTTGATGGAAAATCGATATTAATCACAGGGGGTACAGGTTCTTTTGGAAAAAAGTACACAAAAAGCATCCTGGATACATTTCGCCCGAAACGTCTGGTTATCTACTCAAGAGATGAACTGAAGCAGTTTGAAATGCAGCAGGAGTTTAATCAACCTGCCATGCGTTATTTTATTGGTGACGTCCGGGACTTGCCACGACTGACCCAGGCCATGCAGGGAATTGATTATGTAATCCATGCTGCAGCATTAAAACAGGTTCCAGCCGCCGAATACAATCCCATGGAATGTATCAAGACTAATATCCATGGTGCAGAGAATGTCATACAGGCATCATTGGCAAATGATGTCCAGAAAGTTATTGCCCTCTCAACCGACAAGGCCGCAAACCCCATCAATCTTTATGGTGCAACAAAACTTGCTTCAGATAAATTATTTGTAGCAGCCAATAACGTCGCAGGCGGGCACCCTACCCGTTTTGCTGCCGTCCGTTACGGCAATGTCATTGGTTCACGTGGCTCTGTTGTACCTTTCTTTAAAAAACTCGTTGTAGATGGCGCCGAAAGCATTCCTATCACCCATCCAGACATGACTCGTTTCTGGATTACCTTGCAGGATGGAGTAAATTTTGTCTTAAAAAATTTCGAACGGATGCAGGGCGGGGAAATTTTTGTGCCAAAAATTCCTTCCATGCACATCACCGACCTTGCTCAATCAATTGCACCAGAACTGCCAACACGCATTGTAGGAATCAGACCCGGTGAAAAACTGCACGAAATCATGTGCCCGGCCGATGATTCCCATCTTACCCTCGAATTTAAAAATCATTATGTCATTACACCAAGTATAACTTTTACCCGAGCAATGGATTTTACAATCAATGCCTTGGGAGAACAGGGGAGTCCGGTTCAACAGGGATTTGAGTATAATTCCGGTTCTAATCCAATTTTTTTGACGGTTGACCAATTAAAAGCACTGAACTGAAGTTATATGAAAACTATTCCATACGGTCATCAAAATATAAACGAAGATGATATCCGGGCGGTTGTCGAAGT
>CAZPXI010000305.1:0-3538 GCA_964590715.1 uncultured Desulfobulbus sp. | reverse complement strand
TCAAAAAACTGATCCATATGTTTCATCTTTTCCCGCTGCTCGGCTGCGGCCAACAACTTCATCTGCAGGGTGGCGAATCCCTTCTCCTTTTTAAATTCAAATCGAATCAGACCTGTACAGCCGCCGCAGTCAAACTTTGACTTACGTACTCCCTGCTGGGTAAAACGCTCAAAACTCTGTTGTTCGGTTGTGGCCCTGATCACCACCTGAACCATTTTCAGGCAGGCCGGCTTTGCCTCGGGAACAGTCAACCCCATATCCGCCACTTTGAACTCTTCACCCACATTATACATGGGGCAGGTTCGCTCCTCTGTGACAACAAAAATGGCATTTTTAAAATCCATGAATACCTGCAGTTAAAAGAACAACCTGAAATCAGACTGATCGGGTTCAGTCCGAACGACCGAAAAAAAGATATATGATAACGCCTATAACCACAGCCCCGCCGAAGAGCAGAGGCAGTACCTTGTTGACCTGCAGTTCGTCACCGACAACCAGGGTCTGCATATATTGGGTTCCGCTCATATACCAGACCCCCATCAGCAGGGTCATGATGATCAAATCTCGAAAGGCCTGCTTATAGATCAGGTAACCGACCAAACCTATAAAGGGTACCAGAAACCATGGGTTGGAAAAAAGCCCGGCGAAATCGACATCCTTAATCTGTTCCGGCAGATTGGTTGTCTGCAACAGGTCGCCTATAGAGGAAAAGAACGAACCGATCTTCTCCGAGAGACTTCCCGCAATTGCTCCTATATCCGGCATGTTTCAGCTCCTTATTTTCAGATCAATATCGTCGGCAAGCTCCCTGCGCCCTGCCACGTCAACAGGTCACCCGGGATCAGAGAGTCATTGAACCTGTGCCCCGGTTGTTCGGAGCAGGCTCCATCTGGACCGGGGAATTATAACCCGAATCAGGCCACAAGCCGGTTAGGGACTCGCGCCACTACTCTATTCAGAATAGCAATCCTTAAGTGTCGATGTCAATGGGAAAGAAAATCTCCAATAACGGGTAAGGCCTCCCTCCATTAAAATCCCGCCCGAACCTGCCGTCGCCCTCTATAATTTACTTTTTTGTAATATTTTCCAAAGCAAGAATACACATTTGTGTGTTTTCGGCAGCGGCGACCACCCCACACATTCCAAAAGAAAATTCTTTTATATCAAGATGTTAAATGAAAAAAACTCTTAAAAATAATTCAGGCACAGTATTTGTTACTGTTGAGGGAACACGACATTCACACCATCTGTTTTACAACAAAAGGAGAGCAGTATGAAGAAAATCGAAACCATTATCAAGCCATTCAAGCTTGAGGCATTAAAGGAGGCCCTCCATGATTTGAATGTGAGCGGCATGACCATTTCCGAGGTCAAGGGATTCGGCCGGCAAAAGGGTCATACCGAAATCTACCGTGGCGCAGAATACATGGTGGACTTCATCCCTAAAGTCAAAGTTGAAATCATCGTTGAAGCCGAACGGGTTGAGCCGATCATAGAGGCCATCATCAGTTCTGTTCGGACCGGCAAGATAGGTGACGGAAAAATCTTTGTCCTGCCTATAGAAAAAATCATCCGTATCAGGACCGGCGAAACAGATAACGAGGCAATTTAGTCTGCAACTTAAAACAGGGGAGATCTACCAATGTATAAAAAACTCATACCAACAACGCTTTTGCTGGTCCTGCTGGCTGCAGGCACTGCTTTTGCGGCGGAAGAAGTCGTCGAAATCACCATGGAGAGCAATGCTGCTGCAGTCGCAACCGTACAGACCAATCTTAACTATGTCTGGACACTCATTGCCGCAGCACTGGTCTTTTTCATGCAGGCCGGTTTTGCAATGGTGGAATCCGGTTTCACCCGGGCAAAATCAGCCTGCAACATCATGATGAAAAACCTGCTGGATTTTTCCATCGGCTCACTGGCATTCTGGGCCATCGGCTTCGGCCTGATGTTCGGTGCCACCACGACAGGATGGTTCGGCACTACCGATTTCTTTCTCTCCGGCTGGACAGGTCCTGAAGGCGATCAATGGATACTGGCCTTCTGGATGTTCCAATGCGTCTTTGCCGCCACCGCCGCCACCATTGTCTCCGGCGCGGTTGCCGAACGGATCAAATTTAACGGCTATCTGGCCTATTCGGTTGTAGTCTGCGCCTTTATCTACCCGATTTTCGGTTCCTGGGCTTGGGGATCCCTGCTCAACGGTAACGGCTGGCTGGAGGCCAAAGGCTTTATTGACTTCGCCGGATCCACGGTTGTCCACTCCATCGGCGGCTGGTGTGCCTTAGCCGGTGCCATCGTCCTGGGACCGCGAAAAGGGAAATTCGGACCAAAAGGTGAGGTTAAAGCCATTCCCGGTCATAACATCCCCATGGCTGCAATCGGGGTCTTCATTCTCTGGCTCGGCTGGTTTGGTTTTAACCCCGGCTCCACAACCACCGGCGACACCTCCATCGCCATGATTTTCGTTAACACCAACCTGGCTGCAGCTGCCGGCGTGGTTGCTGCTATGTTTCTCTCCTGGATTATGTTTAAAAAGCCGGATATCGGCATGAGTTTAAATGGTGCCCTGGCCGGTCTGGTCGGCATTACTGCCGGCTGCGCCAACGTAACCCCCACCAGTTCGATTATCATCGGTTTTATTGCCGGTATTATCGTTGTGATCTCGGTCGTCACCATTGATCGTATGCATATTGACGATCCGGTCGGTGCAGTTTCCGTCCATGGCGTCTGCGGAGCCTGGGGAACCCTTGCTGCCGGCCTGTTCAACATGGGCGGCACCACGGCGGCAATCATGACAACCCAGGTTATTGGAATCGTAGCAGCCTTTGTCTGGGCCTTCGGTACAGCCTTTATTCTCTTCAAGGTCATCTCCATGACCATAGGATTACGGATTTCGGAAGAAGAAGAACTGGCAGGTGTTGATATTATCGAGCACGGCGCCCACGCCTACAATGACTTTCAGACATTGAACTAATCGACAGGACGTCTCGTTCCAATCGACCGAAACGTCCCGCACCTCCTCCTCCCGGCTGCCCCTGTGCCCATCCTCCTCTACAGGGGCGGCCGTTTTTCCTGCAAAAATACCCAAGCCGTGTATAATAAACGGATCAACTCAGACAACAGACGATCATGGCTCTCAATTTTCTTGTCCTTCAACATATTGACTGGGAACCACCGGGAACCTTTCTATTCGACGCAGCCCGGCAGCTGGACATCAGCCTTGAGGTCATCAGAATATACCAACAGGCTGCTCCGGATCCGGCTGACTTTGACGCCCTTCTTCTGCTGGGCGGGCCGCCCAATGTTCACGAGGAAGACCTGTACCCGTTTTTACGGGAAGAAAAAAGATTGCTCAAGGCCTGGCTGGCCATGGACAGACCCTGTCTCGGTTTCTGCCTGGGCCATCAGCTCCTTGCCGATGCCCTGGGTGCCGAGGTCGGACAAAACTTCATGCCGGGAATCGGCTTCATACAGGGACATCTCACCCATTCCGGCAGCGAACATCCGATTTTTCAAGACATTGATTCACCGCTGA
>CAZPXI010000304.1:0-3554 GCA_964590715.1 uncultured Desulfobulbus sp. | reverse complement strand
CGACAATAGCGATGGTATCCCTCGGGGTGCCGAAAATGGAACCATACCGGAAATCAGCCTCTGCTTTTCAACACCTGCTGCCGGAAAACCGAGGATTTTTTCAAGAGTGCAGGCCATGCGGTGTCAAGGGTAAAGATCTGACCCCCGCGGGGATGGCCCCCCGCGTGGAGTTCTAAAACTGTTGTTTGCCTGATGGCTATGATATATAAAGCTGTATAAATTTCCTATGTAAAAGAGTGGACGAGGAAGTTCGCTTTTGTTTCCGCCTTCTCTCCGTGATGGTTGTATGCTGACATTAGATGATATTCGGGGGCTCAACATTGAGCTTTCTTCAAAATGTGGGGCGTCATGCCCTTTTTGCAGTCGTAACCAGAAAGTTCGGCCATATGGGGCTCACCTGATCACGCTTGCGGATTTTAAAAAATTACCCCGGACTGTATTGAAAAATCTGCAATGGATCACTTTTGCCGGAAATTTTGGAGATCTGTCCACGAATTGTGAGACGGTGGATATAGTTTCATATCTTAAATCCATAAACCCCGGAGTCACCATCCAGGGGAATTCCAATGGTACTTTACAAAGCAAGGACTGGTGGGCGTCTCTTGGAAACCTGCTCAGGGACGGCACTATGGTCTTTAGTGTTGATGGTCTTGAAGACACCAATGCTATTCACAGGAGGGGAACGGATTTTCATCGGATTATCAGAAACATGACTGCATTTACGAGTGCCGGCGGCATTGCTTATTGGCAGTTTATTCTCTTTAAACACAATGAGCATCAAGTGGATGCAGCAGAGGGAATCGCTCGAAAATCCGGGTGCAAGCGTTTTTTTGTGCTGACTTCCAGAGATTATAATGAGACGTGTCGGCAGCCGGAAACCGTCGATGTGTCGGTGAAACGGGAGGTTTTACATTCCTTTAAGGAAAAGGCCATGGATAGACAGGAGTTTGCCAGATGCAAACCGCTGCATAACGGGTCATTATATATCGCCGCCGATGGAACTGTGTATCCATGTTGCCTTGCCCATTGCATGTATATCACGGAACACAATGCAGCATTTGATTATATTGTGCCCCTGACCAAGTCGTATCATCTTGATATTAATTTTAAAACGCATCCTTTAGCAGAAATTATCAAAGGTGGATATTTCAATGAAATTTTCAAATTTTCTAGAAATAACGCATATTGCATGATGAAATGTAATAGCTATAAAAAAGAAATCAGGAAAGAGTTGGTGCTTAGGGATATATGGTTGTGAGCTTGGGCGTTGACCGCTGCCTGCCTGTAAACGGTTGTTTCGTCTGATCTCGGCGTTGTGCTTGGAGAAAATAACTACCTGGAATTTACTTTTTTGCAGAGGCTGCTTTTCCGGCAAAGACCCTGCCGGCGATGATGCCTGCTTCATAGAGCCCAAAAAGCGGAAGGGAGAGCAGGGCCGTTGCGGTTATTTCACCGGCTGTGAGGAGAAAGGAGAGCACGACAATGGCCATGTAGAAATATTTTCTTTTGGCCTTGAAGTGTTGCCGGCTGATAAGTCCGGTTTTGACGGTCATGACCATGAGGAAAGGAATTTCAAAGGCAATGCCAAAGGCCAGCACCATGCGGGCGACAAAGGTGAGATAGAGGCCGAGCTTGGGCATGGGCTGCAGGTTGTCCCCGGCATAACTCATGAAGAACATCATGGTCCTGGGCAGGACGATAAAAAAGGAAAACAGTACCCCGGCGGCAAAAAGAAGGG
This sequence comes from uncultured Desulfobulbus sp., assembly GCA_964590715.1. Taxonomy (GTDB): domain Bacteria; phylum Desulfobacterota; class Desulfobulbia; order Desulfobulbales; family Desulfobulbaceae; genus DRLX01. The sequence continues at coordinate 1,816 of CAZPXI010000304.1, read as the reverse complement.
TAGCCCAGAGGACTATTCGTTTGGCAATCCGTCGTTCGTTGTCAAGCAGGCCTGGGGAAATAAACATCCAGAGCTGGTAAAGAAGTACCGGAAAACTAACCGTGATCCCGACCAGCAGGGAGAGCTTGATATAGCTGATAAAGGCTTCGGTCAACTTGGTGTACACCAGATGATCAAGAGCAGGGTAGGCCAGGAACAGCGGCCGCATGCAGAAACCGGCTATCGGGTCGATGAACACGTAGGCCAGAGACGTGGTGACGAGGATAACCAGAAAGCTGCGGATCAGCCGTTTGCGGAGTTCCTGGTGATGAGGCGCAAATTGTTCAAGGGCTGCAATCATGATAAGCCATTACCGGGTTTGTAATGCTGCGCTCTACCTCCCTTTGGCATGGAAGTGATCATTCCGGTGCGGGTGGCTGTTTATCCGCTTTGTCGGCTTGCGACGCATTCGTCACCTGCTCCTGTTCAACAGAGGATCCTGTTTTCTCAGCAGTTTCCGGGCCGTCGGATTCGGGTTCTTTCCTGCGATCTCTTTCCCAGGGCCGTTCTTCAAGGGGCTGCAGGTCAATCAGGTCGATATCATTTTTGGAATCTTTTTCATTATCAGTTGCTGCTTCCCAGGTCTTCGGGTCCGGATCCAGCAGATGGCTCTGGAGATCATCGGCGGTTTTTTTCAACTCACCCTGAACTTCACCCAGAACATTGCCCTCCTCGTTGAGACTTGCCTTGACCTGATTGACGGTTTTTTTCAGTTCCGCTACTCCTTTGGCCAGGGAACGGGCAAGTTCGGGAAGTTTATCCGGGCCGACGACGATAAGCGCCACTGCCAGAATAACAATCATTTCAGGAAGGCCGATTCCAAACATGGTCAGGTTTCCGGTTTTTGAGTTGAGGGGGTTGAATGTAACCGATCACAGGGGTGATAACCACGCCTTTCATTTACTCCAAACTTGTAAGCTTCACAAGTGCCGTAGATTTGCGCAGGTAAGCATAGACTCTGAGAGCTTCTTGTCGCTTAGCCCCTCTATCTATGCGGCAGGGAGCGATCGTGCAAAGATGCGGTGCCCGTGAACGCTTACGTTTGAAGGGCTGATCAATCGGTTGGCAATGTACGGTATTAAATATTCCCTGTCAAGCAGGCTGATTTTCGGAGAGCGGCGCTGCCACTATTTTTTTCGCTGCGGTTTTTTTCGCAGACCGTCGATGGCATGCCTGAGACTCAAGATAGGTTTGCTCAGGAGCATACGCGGGCCGACATAGCGCATAATTTTTCGTATTTTATCACGCATTTCCGGCTTGTAGCAATGAACCCCGCAGTTGCCGCAGGTGGTCTTTCCCTCCTGGAAAGGACAGTGTTTAAGCCGTTTATGCGCATAGCGCAACAACTCGCTGCACTCCGGACAGAGATCCTGGGTTTGCCCATGTTTGTCGTGACAATAATGGCGGATCATAACTTCAACGGTCTCTGCTTCCCGCCGCATTCGAGAGTTTTTTCCCACGGCTCCTCCTGTAGATGGATTGAAGAGTACCTCCATCCTCACATCATACCTTAATTCTGTACGTCATTCATTGATTCCGGTCAAGGCCGGAGATATTTTTTGGTGTTACCAAAGGGTAGCGCTATGATGTGAAGACCTGTTACTTCCCCGTAACATCCCTATTCAGCCTTTGTCTATCTTGTTGAATTGTCAAGTGTTTAAAAGTGGAATGGCGTTTGCAGTGTTTATGAGCAATACAAATACACCATCAGTTCCACTTGTTGTTGAGGAGGATTACGTGCCGGAATACAAGTCAAAACCGTACAGCCATGTTGTCA
>CAZPXI010000303.1:0-3556 GCA_964590715.1 uncultured Desulfobulbus sp. | reverse complement strand
ATTCTTTTAAAGACAAAACCCCTGTCGGATTACTCCGACAGGGGTTTTGTTGTTTGATTATAAAATACACGAAAAATGCTATCGCAGTACTTTGCCGACAAGCAATCGGTACACTTCTCCAGCTAACTGTTCAGCTGTAAAGGGTTTTGCAAGATACCCGTCAATACCCATCTCTGCCGATGATTCTGCAGTAACATGTTCCGAATACCCAGTACAGAGCAAGACCGGAATATCAGGACGAATTTTACGAATTTTACGGAAAAGCTGCAGCCCGGTCATCTCCGGCATAGCCATATCCGTAATAACCAGATCCAGCATTTTGCCCTGTTCTTTAAATAAGTTCAACGCGGCCACACTTGATGTGGTGGCATGGGTTATATATCCTGCCTTCTCGAGGGTCTGAACCTCGTAGTCGACAATCTGCTGTTCGTCATCAACCAGAAGTACCCTGCCCTCACCTTTAAGAAACTCGACCTCGCCGACATGATCTCTCGATTCCATATCAGCTATTCTGGGAAGATAGACCGTAAAGGAACTTCCTTTGCCCGGCGTTGATTGAACGGTGACCGCACCGCCATGATCGTTGACTATTCCATGCACAACCGAAAGCCCCAAGCCTGTTCCCTCATTTTTGTCCTTGGTCGTGAAATATGGCTCGAAAATACGATTCATATGCTCCCTGGCGACCCCCCTGCCGTTATCGGCAACGGTCAGGATCACGTATTCACCCGCCGGTAGATTGCCCAGATCCACCCCTTGATGGGGAGCGATCATAACACTATCAAGGGTTACCCTGATCCAGCCGTTCTGATCGGCCAGGGCCTGATAGGCATTGGTGCACAGATTCATCACAACCTGATGGATCTGGGTCGGATCCGCCCGAACCATTGCCTTGGAGCGAATGTCTATTGATATTTCAATATTGGCCGGCAAACTGGCCCGTAACAGTTTTAAAACCTCTTTAACTATTGGATCAAGTCGGAGCGAAGACACATTTTTTTCGGTCTGGCGACTGAAAGTCAGTATTTGGTCAATCAACTTTCCTGCCCTTTCCGAAGCGGTAATGATCTCCGTCAGGTTACTTTTTAAGAGATCATTGTCCTTGCACATAATCACCGACAATTCGGCAAAACCAAGTATTGCAGTCAATATATTGTTAAAATCGTGTGCAATTCCACCAGCTAAGGTCCCAATAGCCTGCATTTTCTGCGACTGCCGGACAAGATGCTCCAGTTGATCCTGCCTTGTAATATCCCGTTTGACCGCAACAAAATGACTTATCTTGCCTTGCCTGTCCTTGACCGGCGTGATAATGACATCCTCTGTAAAAATGGCTCCCGTCTTCTTTTTATTTATAATCTTGCCACGCCATACCCTTCCGGCAGTAATATCCTGCCATAACAACCGATACAGATACTGCGGCATTTTACCGCTTTTAAATGCACCCGGTTTTTTTCCCACCACCTCCTGCCAGGAATAGCCTGTAGTACGTATATAGGCGGGATTAATATACTCTATAATCCCTTTCGGATCGGTAATAACAACGGATTCTTCCGATTGCTCAACAGCCGTAGCAAGCAGCCTTCGCTGTTCTTCCTCGACTATTCGTTCACTGATATCATGATATATCCGCTGGATTATTGTACGCCCTTTTATTGTTGTACTGCCTGCGCTTATCTGAACAGGAATCCTTCGTCCGCTTTTATGGAGAACTGCAATATTTGTTGTGATACCGGAGATATTCCCCTCTACATATTTCTGAAAAAGTCTCCGGTGAAAATCATGATCTTCCGGTGGATGTAACTCACTTTGATTGAGACCGATCAACTGATCTATTGATCTTCCGGTCATTTCGGCCGCTTTAGGATTGGCCTCAAGTACCGTCATGGACTGAGCATCAAATAAGAAGATGGCATCACTGGAATTTTCCATAAGCAATCTGTATTGCTCTCTGGAATCAAAAAGTTTTTCCTCAATTTTTTTTCTGCCTGTTATATCGGTAACTGAAATCAACACCATATGCACATCAGGAGGCGGAAGGACATCCACGTTTAAAATTGCGACAAGAGGTTGTCCTGTAAGGGTAAAAAAATCCGTTTCAAGTGTGAAATGGGTTTGTCCGTTCAATAAGGCCTGGACTACCTCCGTATACGTAGAATGTGAATTTCCGCTTACGATATCCCTTAAAGAGGACAACAGATGCTCTTTGTCATGAGCGGTAAACAACTCAAGGGTTGCAGAATTCACATCTATTATCTCTATCAGCTTGGAAATCTGTTTAATTTCATGGAAAGTATCAGGGCCGGTCAGTTCCTGGAAATTACCGACCCTGGTTCGCCCGGCCTCTATAAGCAGGCGAGAGATGTCAAGCATCCATAAAGAGACACTTGTATGCTGAAACAGGGAACGAAAACGCTGCTCACTTCGCAGGATTTCACTTTCAACTTTCTGCCGTTTCGCAATATCGCGCTGGATTGTTTCCATCAGCCTGACTGTATCATAGGCGTGCTGCAGTCGTTCTCCGACAAGCTGAAAGAGGTCCTGCTCATCCTTGGACCAACGGCGGGACGAACAGTCACAGACGCCAAACAACCAGTGTCGATCATTTTTCATTTTCAGGATCATCGACAGCTGTGAACAGTTCTCTTGTTTGCCCCGGCAGAGCTCAAGGCACATTCGACATTGTTCATCCTGAAAGGTCAGCGGCTGTTCCGCCTCAAAAAGTTCTTGAAAATGGGTTTTAATCCCGGGATCAACTTGAATAATCGTATCCTGCTGTGAAAAGCAGACCGCACCAGGACGACAGGAAGAAAAAACACGGCGACAGGATGGAGTTTCCTGGACACAGGGATAAAGGAGCCAGACATTATCAGCGGAAAAAACGTTCCGGACAGCATCGACGGTTGCCTGCATCATTGCATCGACATGCTCTTCCTGCTCAATGATGTCCGTAAGCAATTTCAGCTGCTGTATTGTTATAGTACCCATCGTGTACGACCTGAGACGTTAATGGGCCGGCGCCCGTTTCCCTGTTTAAACAGATTCATCCTGTCAAAAAATACCCTAAATGTCCTTTTCCCAACCCGAAATTCATACGAATATCTGACAAAACCAATGATCAGGTAACCAGAGTGTACCCAATTTAATCCGGCAATGGAACTGTTGATTTATAGTACCATCTGAAACCATCAGCGGTCACCTGTGCCACAACTCGAAGTGATCAAAAAATGCCTATAGGTACCTATGCCACCGGGTTTGAGCACTTTCAGCTGTGGTGCAGGCGGCCGCCCGGCAGAGCGACTTGCAGGTGAAACATTACCAACAAGGAAAAATTTGATTTATTCATCTGCTTGCAAGACGTTACACCATTATATGATCGTTTTCCGTCAAGGATTCGGCAACAGTTCATCAGTGCAGTTGAACTTTTACGATTCAAAATGGTTATGATTGCTCACACAGACAAAACACGGTGTTCGTCTACCACTGGACTGGGACGAACTATTTTTGTAAAAGTTCACCAGCACCCCATCTTCGTCCGATCAGGCCTCCTTACATA
>CAZPXI010000302.1:0-3560 GCA_964590715.1 uncultured Desulfobulbus sp. | reverse complement strand
CCCCCTATCCCCTCCTCCTGTCACCATGCTTCATATTTTGGTTGCATCCAAATTCAAAAAGGATATAATTTGGTTACACCCAAACTCTATACAGAGGTTCAATCATGGACATTTTGATCGAAGACTACAGGAGACTGTTAAACGATCTGGGGGAAGTTTACCAAAGAAACATGTACAAATCCATGGAAAGTGGCCATCGGATTATCGGGATTGTCGGCCCACGAGGGATTGGCAAGACGACGTATATCTTAAACCATCTCAGGAATAACTATTTTAATAATCCACAAGCACTCTACGTTAGCGCCGATGACCTCTACTTCAGTGAAAACACATTATTGGAAGTAGCAAGGGAATTTATTGATCGTTATGATGGCCGACTATTGTGTATTGACGAAATTCACAAATATCCAAACTGGGGTCAGGAATTAAAAAACATCTACGACAAATATAAAAACCTGAAAATTATTTTTTCAGGAAGTTCCAGTATTGATCTCATCAGGGAAAAATATGATTTATCCCGCCGGGCGATTCTGAAACATATGCCGGGAATGTCCTTTCGTGAATTTTTGGAAATAAAAACAGAGCAAAAATTTTCTATTTTCTCATTAGATGAAATTATCGAAAACGGAATGGATATTGCCACTGATTTGGCATCGACTCCAAAACTGATCGGCTGGTTCAATGAATATTTAAAGGTCGGCTACTATCCTCTCTTCAACAGCTACAGTGATCATAATGATATCTATCAAGCACTGATAGGAATCATTGAGAAAGGGATTTATATCGACATCCCCTCCTACTATAAAATTAAATCCAGTACCATTCCGCTGTTCAAAAAAATCTTAACTTTTATTTATTCATCCCCTCCTTCATCAATTAATGTCAACAAAGTAGCCAAAAGTTTAAAAAAAGATCACAGCGATGTGACAAGGTACCTTGAAATGCTCCGGGACAGCGGGCTGCTACGATTTCTGCTCATTGACAAAACCGGACATGCGCTGATGCGGAATACGGAAAAGGTGTTCTTAAACAACACAAATTTGTTTTATGCAATGGAACATGAACTCCGGAAAGGTATAGACAAAGGGGCTGTTCGGGAACTCTTTGCCTTAACCTGTCTTGAAAATTCCAATTTAAAACCGGCTTATTCCAAGATCGGAGACCTTAAATGCCAGGATTTTCTTTTTGAGATCGGCGGAAGGAATAAAAGCACGAAACAGATCCGGGAGAGTAAAAAATCGTTCTTGCTCCTGGATGACATTCTGATCGGTACAGAACGTAGGATCCCTTTGTACCTCCTGGGCTTTTTATATTAGAGGTTACCTCGAAGCAATACGGATCGATTCTATTCCTCCTTTTTTAGCGAACAGGCAGCACCCCCTGCCCGAAACCGCTGCTTGTCCGGATACATTTTTGCGGCCTTTTCGTACAGCACCAGAGCTCGGGAAGAATCCAGCCGGTCAAGAAGAAATCTACCGGCTTTATCAATGATAATGTGCAGATCTTCCGTATCTCCGGGCAGATCAACCAGAGAAAGCAAGAGATTCATTCCCTCTTCTACGCGTCCGAGGAGAATTTCATGGGTGCCCACGGTTAAAAGGGCAGGCGCATAGCAAGGATCAACTGCCAAGGCAATAACTACACCGGGAAGATCATCCGGGGGAGTTGCCTCCCCCACGACTTCACTGAACATTTGCTCCGCAGCAGAGGCATGATATTCAAAGTCCGCAGCCATTCTGCGTTCTTCAGCAGACTTCTCCTCAAAACGGCTGCGTAATTCCCGCAAACGTTCATCATGCTCAAGCAGCCAGAAAAATGAATGATCAGTAAATGAGTAACCAGTTATTTTATCGACATCATATCCCACCGGTTCTATCGGCAATCCATCGAATTCCTGCATAAAATCGAGTTCCTCCAGGGAATCCTCCGGATAATCAAACTCGTCATACAAGGTACAGGCCGCCCGCTCTCCTGAAAACATTTTCTCCCGGACCAGTTGATGACACCCGGCAAAATTATCCTGTTCAATAATCTCGTCAAGATATGGATCAAAACCCGGATCCTGAAGACAAATCCCCTTCTCCTCCCCAACACCATGAGAAACAGGGCGAAAGCTGTGGCAATTTGTACAGATTCTTTCAAGTTCAGAAGCCATTTTCCATGCAGTGGTGTTCGCCGATCCTTACTTGATGAGGCCGGAATTTCTCAGCCGTTTGATCAAACTGTATTTCCGTCGATGCTCCTGACACAGTTTGTTTACCTTTATCCGAAACAGCGCTTGGTCACTCCTGGTCTTTGCCAGCTCCTTGAGATCCAGCAGAAGCCGCACCGACTGATCGTAATCCGCCGGGCGTTTCCCGGCGATCAGGGTAGTTATCTGATGCCAGAGATCACTCTCCTTGCCGGTAAGACCGGCAAGATATTTTTTTCTTTCCCGGGCCTGCTCCTTTTTCAGGGTGGCCTGTTTTCGCGCATACTCTTCAGCTTCCCGTTTTTCCCGCTCCCTGGCGCAGGACTCTGCCTGTTTAAGAAGTTCTCCTGCAGTGCGCCGCTGCCCGGGTGCGGAATCATTGTTCTTAAGAGCGCATATTTTAAGAAACTGCTGATACAGCCTGTTCCCAAGGTGCGGTTCATGGCCGGAAATGAGACGATGAAGAATCTCGTCCTTCTCGACGCTGTCCATGTCATGAATCCACCGTGCAAGTTCCCGCTCTCTGCCGGATCCCTTTCTCCCTGTGCTGCATCTTGCGGCAACCGTTACCAGGTCCGGGTCAATCCGCATGAAACGGACCAAGGTGGACAGAGCGCCATTCAGCTCACCAAGCCCACTCGGAACCGGCGGTTCAACTTCATCCGGCTCCACCCATTCCTGCTGGACACCAAGCAGCCAGGCAAGGTACAGGCAGCGAAAATCACCCCGGATAAGATCTTCCCTGAGTGAAATCATCGAAGACAGCCACCCCTCGCCCTCTTCCCATTCATGCTCCTCGCTCTCAGAATCAAAAGAAAGGATCAAAAATTCACCCTTTTGATGGAAACGAAAAATATCGTCAAGGCAATACGCCCTGATCGATTTCCCGTCAATCAGGTCAGTGGGTATTCTGAACATGAGTTGACGGGTTCCCCAGTTGGCCAGATAACAAAAGGCATCAAAACATTTTTCCAGCAATGCTACCGGATCGGCATGAAAATCCCCATAGTTGTACACATTGACAAACCCGGTGGGTGTAATGTGGGCACGGGATGAAATCCGGCGTAACTCCTGCTGCAATTCGTCTGTCAGGGGCCGGTCAATTGCCTGGAACTCATAGTACTGATATTCACTCACCTTACCTTCTCCGATTTTTCCTATCCGTCATATTTTCCCTGGAAACTGTATTTGCGGCCACGCACATTGCGAAGTGATTAAACCCATAATGTTGACAATGGAACAGCATAGTAGGGTTTGTTGCCATCAGCAAACGGCAATAATCTTGAACCGGTATAAAAAACAAGACCACACTTGAACTGGTCGCGGGCCAGCTCGGCGAATTTTTTCAATCCCTTAAAATCACTGCTGC
>CAZPXI010000301.1:0-3573 GCA_964590715.1 uncultured Desulfobulbus sp. | reverse complement strand
TTCTGGAAAGCCAGAGCAGGAAGAGGAAAAAAACACCATAGGCCCCGATCATCTGAGTTTCTTCCGGTCTGGCCAGGGTGGGGCCGAAGGTGACGCCAAGTGATGCTGCCGGTATGTTGTAGCCGAGAACCGAGAGCAGACCATACAGCAGGCCGCCGAAGAGAAAAAAGATCCAGAACGAGAGGGAAATCTGGCGGGCGGTAAGAAAGGCAAAGCCGATAAAGACCGGATAAAAGTAGATCTTGAGTTTGTGAAAGCCGGAAAACAGTCCCACCTTGGGGAAGTAATGCCCGGCCAGGACCAGGGTCGGGATCTGCGGCACCGATGGATAGTAAAAGTGGAGACCATTCAACAGGTGGAGCATGACCGGGATGGAGAGTCCCCACAGCAGGTAAGGGTTGAGGAGGAAGCTGCCGAGCTCGCCCCGGTCGTAACTTTCCTCCATCAGCCGCGGAACCCGGAGCAGGGGGAAGTTTATCCGTTCATTGTGGATCCATTGCCGGCTGAGTAGATTGATCAGGGCAATCATCACCACATAGCAGAGCAGGATAAAGATCGACCAGGATATGAGCGGGGTTATCCAGTCTTTCCAGGGAATATTGGCCAGAATCTCCAGCCAGCTCATTTGCCGTCCGCCGACAAGACCGTTATAGAGCGGCTCAATGGCACCTGCTCCAGGATAGAGGTCTGGGGGGAGAATCGGCTGCAGGATCTCCTGCCAGTTATTTTCGGCGGTGGCAAACTGGTAGGGCGCGGTCAGGTTGATAAAAAATGTCCTGGTCAGGCCGGTATAGGCGATACCCGAGGCAATGACCATCTGCAGCCAGACCACCAGCATCTCCTGGCCGGTAATCAGGCGTGCCCTGGGGAGTATCTTCGCCAGCAGGCCGGCCAGTATGGTCGTCAGCAGTAGAATGTAGAAGGGCGCCAGCGGAAAATGACCGCCACCCAGGGGTGTGGCCTGGTTGTAAATATTGTTGATGGGTGTCAGGCCACAGATGAGGGCAGCCAGGATCAAGCCGAGCAGGACGGCACGTATCCGGATAACATGGCCGGTGTTTTGGGAGCTCATGCGTTGTTCCCCTCGTCTGGAGTTAATTGGGGTAAGAGCCGGCTGTACTGGGCATGGCCCTCGGTATCCAGGGAACGCCAGATCAGGAGTTGTTTACGCAGGCTGTGCAGGAACGGTCCATTGAGCCGTTGCCACAGCCCGGATTCACCTGCCCGTCGCTCCATGCGGACACAGATCTCAAGGAAGTCGTCTCCCTCGCCCGCTTTGCAGAATCGCAGGTCGATCCACTGCATAATCCCGAAGTCAAAGGGTGCCAGCCAGATTTTGGCTCGCAGATGTATACAGTCTCCGGCCATGGGCAATCGGTTTGTTTCACCCCGGATAGCAGCTTCATCGACCACTTCGATGGGGCCGGTGGCAAAGATACCGTGGGAGACATCCTGATGTCCCTTGAGGAAACTGTACAGGAAACCACAGATAGATGCATGTTCGTGGTAGTGCATGAGAAAGGGCAGGGTTATGGACATGGCATCATCCACCGGCGGCGGCATGGTCCAGGTGCAGTTGACATCCGGGATGGCAATTTTGGCAGCCACCTTTGACGGATAGATCACCGACAGCAGGACAACGCCCATGACCAGGACCATGGCGGCAATTCCGGCCGTGGACGAATAGTTAACCGTGATTCCTTCCCAGAGGCTGGTTTTGGCAAGAACTGCGGCGCTGGACTGGGCCAGCAGGTAGCCGAGCACTCCCGACAGGACGGCAAAGGCCATGGCTTCAGCCACAAAGAGAAAGGAAACATGGGACGGCGCCAGTCCTACCGAGGTGTAGACAGCTATTTCACGTTTACGTTCAAAGACCGAGCTGATCATAGTGTTGAGGACAATCAGGGTGGAGATCAGCAGCGGAATAAGGATATTGGGCATTCCCGAGTAGGACATGGTATCGCTGGCGTTGTACAGAAACACGCCGTCTTTCTCGCCCTGAAACAGGGCCAGATTGAAGCGGTCACTCAGCAGCGGGGCCGGATTTTCTTTCTGTACAGTCGTTGGATGCAGGGCTACGCTTTTGATGGTACCGCCGAGCTGGAGAAGCGTATCCGCCGGCAGAATCAGAACCTGACTGGGATCTAGGTGGTGGTAGCGGCCCTGAAAGGTCTGGACATCCTCGCCCGATTCCATGGCCTCTTTTTCAACCTCGCTTATCTCCATCATGGTTTCCGAGGGGAAGGTGGCCGGAGTCAGCGGTTCTCCATCAAGATCCGGCAACTGCTGCAGTCGTTTTTCCGAAAAGACGCCGACTACCTGAAACGGTTGTCCCCAGAGTATAAGAGGGGGCTGATCCGGTTTATCCGGATCAATATCGACCAGAGCGGCCAGCCGCGAGGGGATGAGGATTTCATTTGGCCGCTGCGGTTTAAACCAGCGGCCCTTGATAAGTATCTTGTCCAGGCCGCTGATGGTCGGCTCCCGGGGAGAGAGTCCGGTCATTCCTTGAAAAATATACGGGGTGCCGCTGACCGAGATTTGAATATGTCCGGCCCTGGTCGGTTCATCGGCAACCAGCCAGACCCGGGGCCCGACCAGCACCCGTCCGTTAAACAGAGAACGGAAGATCGACAGCGACTGCATGGGCAGATCTTTCCAGCTCATGTGTTTAAGCAAGAGGCCCTGATACGGGGACTCGCTACTGAGCTGGAGACGGTTCTGCCGGCGCATGGATTTGACCGTGGTAAAGCTCATGATGGTAAAGGTCAGGATGATCAAGGTCAGGCAGGTGAGCGCGGTTCGCAGACGTCTGCGTCTGAGGTTGGAGACGCCAAGAAAAAATGCGGCCGTAAAGGCCTTCCAGCTCGAAATTTCTGCGGGTCGTTTATGGGAGGCCCGTCGTTGGAGCAGGGTCATCTCATCCTCAAAGCGCATGATAATGATCATCGTCACCAAGGCTGAAAGGCCGATGATGAAAAAGGCCAGAATAACGACGGTCGGGCTGTAGGCCAGCTCAAAGGCCGGGTGAACCTTGGCAACAATGAGGATGAGCACCAGCAGAATACCCGAAAAACCGAGGATCCGTTTATAGATGGACACAAAGCCAAAGAGCAGACGTTCGGCGCAAAAGGCAAAGGGCACAAACAGGGCAATGTAGAACAGGACGCCGAACAGGACATCCTTCTGGGTCTTTTCCACATGGTCGTACACTCGGCTGGCCAGGGCCCAGGAACGGCTGGACTCCTCGGAAAAAACATCATATTGATATTCGGCCAGTGCCTTGTCCGCCCGCTCAAGGGCACTAATCCCCTGATCGTGGAGCCCTTTGATCCGCTGGTTGTGGATGCCGTGCGCCTCCAGATTGTTGATACGGGGTGTGAGCAGGTCCCACATGTCGCGGGCGACCAGATACGAGGTGTTGTACAGCGATGGATAGTCGTCGACCCGGTACCCTACCCCTAGAGGGGTTTCAGGGGAAGCGTTGGTCAGAATCATCTTTTTCTGCAGGACGGAATCGGACAGGGTCAGCTTGAGCCGGGTTTCCGGGGCCAGAAAGATGGAGGCGATAAT
>CAZPXI010000300.1:0-3580 GCA_964590715.1 uncultured Desulfobulbus sp. | reverse complement strand
CATGACAGTGATCACGAACGGTTCATGGACATGGGAAAAAAGGAAGCTGAAAAATACTGTAATGAATGCCATGCCCCGGACGCTGTAGCCCCGTTGCCCAAAGATCATCCGCCAAAATACCGCTGCCTGTTCTGTCATAAACGAGACCAGGGAGGCATGTAATGTGGAACGCGAAAGATGTTTACTATGTTTCCGATTCAACGGCATTACTCACAGAGGACATGGCAAGATCCATGCTCTGCCAATTTCCGGAGATCAGCTTTAACGAAGAAAAAATTCCCTTTGTCCGGACTATAAATGACGCCAAAAAGGCACTCAAGGAGATCCTTAAACAATCTGGAGCCCTGCGGCCACTGATCTTCTGCACCATTATGGATGCCGATGTTCGGGCAATCTTTGATGTGGCCGAAGTTGAGATGCTGGATCTCTACGGTGGATTTCTCAATACCCTGGAAATGGCCCTTGAAGCCAAGGCCTTGCGGGAACCCGGCTACTTCAGGCATGGAGACACTTCCCAGATTGACCGAAGAGTCGAGGCCATTCACTATTCCATGGAGCATGATGACGGCAAAAAAACCGGTGGGTATGATCAGGCCGATATTATTCTTATCGGGGTTTCCAGATCCGGAAAAACACCGGTCAGCGTCTACCTGGCAACTCATATGGGAATCAAAGCCGGCAATTTCCCCCTGACGGCCGATCATTTAAGCAACTACGAGCTGCCCGGAGATATCGTTCGGAATCGTGCTCAGACCGTCGGCCTGACCACTTCACCTCAATACCTGCACAGAATTCGGGAAAAACGATATCCCGGTTCCAGGTACGCAAGTGTTGCCACCTGCTCCAATGAACTGCGGCAGGCTGAACAGCTCTGCCTGCAGCATTCAATAAAGACCTTGAATACAGAGGGAAGGTCCATCGAAGAAATAGCGGTCCAGGCAACACAACTCATCGGCATCACCAAATCAAGGCACCGCGGCTAACCCATGTCTTCCATGCCGACCATTCATGATATCTACCGGGCACGCCCCAATGTATATCGGCACCTGCGCCCTACTCCACTTTATCATTATTCCGGCCTCAGCGATCTGATTCAGGCGGAAATCCACCTCAAACATGAAAACCATCAACCAGTGGGTGCCTTCAAAGTCCGTGGCGGCCTGAATCTGGTAGCCAATTTGAACCCGGAACAAAAAAAAGGAGGCCTGTTTACCGCCTCAACCGGTAATCATGGCCAGTCCATTGCCTTTGCCGCCAGGGCTCATAATATCAAGGCAACCATTGCCGTTCCAGTCGGAGCAAATCCAGGAAAAGTTGCCGCCATGCAGGGACTGGGCGCGGAAGTACTCTTTCACGGTAACGATTTTGATACTGCCCGCCAATGGATCTGCGGGGTCGCCAAGGAAAAAGGCGGTACATTTGTCGGTCCGACCGATGAGCCGCTTATTCATGGTGTCGGCACCTACGGCCTGGAGATCCTGGAAGACCTGCCCGATGTTGAAGTTATTATCGTCCCGGTCGGTGCAGGCAGCGGAGTGTGCGGCACGGCCATTGTCGCCAAGACCATAAACCCTGAAATCAGCATCATCGGCGTCCAGTCAACCCAGGCCCCGACCCAGCAACTAAGCTGGCAACAGGGACAGCCGGTTGAAGGCAGCATGACAACCATTGCCGAGGGCTTGGCCACCCGGATATCTTTTGCCAACACCCAGGCCATCATGGCCAAATATCTTGACGACTTTGTGCTGGTTGAAGATACCGCCCTGGAAGAGGCGGTTCACCTGCTGCTGACCCACAGCCATAATCTTGTTGAAGAAGCGGGCGCAGCATCTCTTGCCGCCGCCCTTCAGATCAAAGAACAGCTGCGGGATAAAAAAGTGGCGCTGGTGGTCAGCGGCGGGAACTTGTCTTCCGAGCGACTCTCCCAGATCCTACGATAAAAAACTATGCAATGGCTTGACAAAATTCCCTGGAGCATCCTCATCATTGCCGCCGTATTCCTCGGCCTGGCTCCATTTGTGCCGGAGCCACACCTGGTTGAAAAAATACGTATGCTGACCCAGGGCACGCTGGTCCGCCCCATTGACATCTTCGACCTTTTCTATCACGGATTACCCCTTCTTCTGATTGTGGCAAAAATAGTTCGCGCCTTTCTTCTCAAATGAAGGTGAGTTTGACCAACAACAGCAAGTGGACTAAGATATCCTGCGCAAAGAATCTACCAACCCTGACAATACTCCTCCTGTTGCTTTTTGCAGCCATAAGTACCGGCTGCAAAAGACAGGAAAACGATATGGAAAACAGAATGACACAGAACGCCATGGATCGACCTGAAATCCTCCGGTTCCTCTTTCATCCGCGGGCCACGGCCAGGACAACACCGCCTGAGGGAACAGTGGATTTTGATATACCCGTTGCCCCGGATGTGACCATCGGCTGCCGTCTGTTTGCAGCCGATAAAGACGCCCCCGTGATTCTCTTTTTTCACGGAAATGGTGAGATTGTTGCCGATTATGATGATATCGGCCCGTATTATCAGCAGCAGGCCCTGAATTTTCTGATCACCGATTACCGCGGTTACGGCTGGAGTACAGGGACACCGACCTCCAGCACCATGCTTGCCGATGCCCGGGTTCTGTACGAGGATCTGTTGAAGAAACTGCGGGCAGACGGCTATACTGGTTCGCTTTTTCTCATGGGCAGGTCACTGGGCAGCGCCTGTGCCATTGAGCTTGCCGCTCTCCATAATGACGAAATAGCAGGACTCATCATTGAATCCGGCTTTGCCGAGACCCTGCCCCTGGCCCGGACACTCGGCATCAATACCGATCAGCTCGGCATTACCGAAGAGGACACCTTTGACAACAGCCGCAAAATGGAATCGATCACCAAACCGACCTTTATCCTTCATGGACAGCTGGATAATCTCATCCCCCTCCGGCAGGCTGAAAAACTCATGGCTGCAAGCGGCGCCCGCTCCAAAGAACTGCAGATTATTCCCGGTGCCGATCACAACACCTTGATTGCCGTCGGCGGCATGTTGTATTTTCAGGCCATTAAGCAGTTTATCAACAAAGTTGACGGGACGGATGACTGGCGCAAGCGCCGTAGAGCCTCCAGGGAAGAACAACAGGAGCATTGAAATGACCGGCAAGCGTACCGATTACATCTCCTGGGATGAATATTTCATGGCCATTGCCCTGCTCTCGGGCCTGCGCTCAAAAGACCCTAATACTCAGGTCGGCGCCTGCGTCGCCAATGCCCAGAATAAAATTGTCGGGGTCGGCTACAACGGCTTCCCCATCGGATGCTCCGATGACGAACTGCCCTGGGCCAGGGAAGGCGGCTATCTGGACACAAAGTACCCCTATGTCTGCCACGCGGAGTTGAATGCCGTCCTTAACTCAATAACCTTTGACCTGCGGGACTGCCGCATTTACGTCGCCCTCTTCCCCTGTAACGAGTGCACCAAGGTTATCATCCAGGCCGGAATTCGAGAGATCGTTTATCTTTCCGACAAATACAGGGAAACCGACTCGGTCCTGGCCTCAAAAATCATGCTGGAAAAATCCAACACCTC
>CAZPXI010000299.1:2447-3597 GCA_964590715.1 uncultured Desulfobulbus sp. | reverse complement strand
TGGTTGATGGTGATCTGCTTCATATCTGGAAACGGAAACCGCCCGAGGGGGCCCAAAACTGCATTTCCATCAACTATCCAAAAATCATTGAAGGGGTTTCCGTCGGCGATCAGGTCTACTTTGCCGACGGAACCATCCGTTCACTCGTTGAGCAGCTGGATTCCGACAAGGTCACTGTAAGAATTCTGACCGGAGGAAAGCTGACCACCGGTAAAGGCGTGAACCTGCCACGAGGCCAGCTCGACCTGTCGGCGATCACCGCCAAAGATACAAAAGATATCCTCTTCGGCATCTCCAAGAAAATAGACATTATCGCGCTTTCTTTTGTGCAGTCAGCCGATGACATCCAGCTGGCCAAGGAACTTGTGCAGGGAGAAGGGGAGGATATCCCTGTTTTTGCCAAGATCGAGAAAGGTGCGGCCCTGGACAATATAGAAGCTATTATTGTTGAAGCCGATGGCCTGATGATCGCCCGGGGTGACCTGGGGGTTGAGATGGGGCCGTATGTTATACCGGTTGTCCAGAAGCAGATCATTGAAAAGGCCAGGGAAAAGGGGCTGCCGGTGATTATTGCCACCCAGATGCTGATGTCGATGGTGTCCTCACCATACCCCACCAGGGCGGAAGTCTCTGATATTGCAAATGCGGTCCTGGACGGTGCTGATGCGGTGATGTTGTCTGATGAGACAACGATCGGGGATTTCCCTGAAGAGGCGGTCACGGTTCTTGCCGACACCATAAACGAGACCGAAAAATATTATCCCTGGTACCGGGAATTTGTTGAGATGCGGGACAACCGCAAGGCAATGGCGGCCGCCGCGGTTGCTCTTTCCCAGCGGATAGAGGTGTCGGCACTCGTCACCTTTACCGAAACAGGCCTGACCGCATTGATGGTTGCCCGGCAGCGGCCCGAGGTCAAGATTATCGCTGTGACCAGTAATGAAAAGACTTACCGGAGACTGGCCGTTGTCTGGGGGGTGGAGCCGATTTTAGTCGCCAGAAAGTACGAGGACAGCGACAAGGCCATTCTGAATTTTTATAAAAGAGCGGTCAAAAACAAAAAAATAGATCCGGAAGAACCGTTTATCGTCACCATCAGCCGGCATTCGACAAAAACCGGGACCACCAATGTGGTTCAGCTTGTCGACAA
>CAZPXI010000299.1:0-2347 GCA_964590715.1 uncultured Desulfobulbus sp. | reverse complement strand
ACCATGACCTTTGGTTCCATGTGCGACAAAAAAGAATCCTTTGCAATCATGGATAAGGCATATGATGCGGGGATTAACTTTTTTGATACCGCCGAAGTCTACCCGGTTCCGCCACGGGCTGAAACCGCAGGCATCACCGAGGAGATTGTCGGGGAATGGCTCCAGGGAAAATCCAGGGATTCGTTGATCATTGCCACCAAGGTTGCCGGTGCGGCCTCAGGCTGGTTTGTGCCGCCGATACGGGCAGGTTTGACCGCCATTGATGCCCACCATATAGTAAAGGGGGTTGAGGGCAGCCTGCGTCGATTGAGGTGTGAATATATCGACCTCTACCAGATGCATTGGCCGGATACCGTTGTCCCCAGGGAAGAGTCTATGGAAGCCTTTGACCGGCTGGTCCGGTCGGGCAAGGTCCGCTACCTGGGCACCTCCAATGATACGGCCTACGGGACAACCAAGTCCAATATGATCGCTGAACACAGAGGCTATAAACGCTTTGAATCGATTCAGAATAATTTTTCTCTCCTCAACCGGAGGTTTCTCGATGAGATGGTCGAGATGTGCAGGCTGGAAAAAATCTCCCTGCTGCCCTTTTCACCGATGGCCGGCGGAGTACTGACCGGCAAGTACAACATCGACCGGAACGTGCAGGCCCGTTTCAACCAGTATGCCAAGGTCGATGACGCCCGAATCAGGGCCATGGTCAATCGCTTTGTTAATGAAAAAACGCTGGCCTCCACCGCCCGCTACATGGAAATTGCCCAGGAGGCGGGAATATCTTCGGCAACCCTGGCTGTTGCCTGGAGTAAACAGTTTGACTTTGTCGCCTCCACCATTATCGGCGCCACCACAGTAGAACAGCTCGATGACTCGCTGGCGGCAATGGATCTTGAGTTGCCTGAGGATGTGTTACATGAATGCGACGCTGTGCATAACGAATTTTTATATCCCATGGGGTAGTCCAGCATTTTCTAAACGGATCATCAAAGCGGCCACACCCAGGTATCCGGAACTTCTTCTTACCAAAGGGATTCCGGATCTCCACGAGACTGCGCCCGAGACAACGGAAACTAAGCGTGATATTTGTTATTTTTCCAGTAGGTTATATTTTTTTCTGAAACGTGATTACTGTTAAATAGATCACATATCACCTTATCGTGCTGGATTCAGAGACCGTTGCAATAACAACAGGGCACCCTTTATGTTCAGTGCGTGGCTCATCGCCGAATAGGGTACACGAGTGGTGACCATTATTAATAATCTATATCACAACCCATGTTTTGGTTACTGAGCCCAGGCGGAATCAGATGATGGAAAAGATAGAAAGAGAAATGATGCCGAAGGAGGTGTCGGCTCTCAATACGTATTGGCTGCTGCAATATTTACATGAACAATACTCGACTCTTGATCTGCAGGAGTTGATCGATCAGATCTCCAGGATGTTTCCCTGTTATGTAGAAAACCTCCAAACCGGTAAGGTTGAAAGGGTCACCCTTCAACATCTGCAGAATCCCAGATACTGGTTGTCCCATAGGTTTGTCAAGGCCCTGCATGATTTGATTGAAGAGCACATCCCCGATCCGAAATTGGGGTTTAAGATCGGCAGTACAATATATAAAACACAGCCCGTTATAAGGACCGCTCTGGGCATTCCTTTCTTAGGTGTCCGAGGGGCTACCGCCAGAATTTCCAGGGAGGCGGCCAAATATAACAGAACCAAAGAGTATACACTGCAGCAGATTGGCAGAGGGCTTGTGAAAATTCGCATCACGCATAACCCTGGAATCGTTGTCAGCACATTTACCATACAGTGGAATGCGGGATGTTTCGCCTCGTATGCCCGCCTGGCCGGTGCCACGGATATAACGTTTGATCTCCATTGCATTGATCCCGGTCCGGCCGGCCCTGATGATAGCAGCAGAGCCATCTGGGATATTGAGCTGCGTTTTCGGGAATCCTGGCTGCTGATACGCCTTTTTAAAACGCTCTTGTATACTTTACCATGGATCAGGGAGTTGGCGGAACGAGCAGAGGCTATTGAGGAGGAACACCAGGAACAGATTCTGAATCGTGATGCTATTATCGGTGAACGAACGGCAGACCTTGCCAGGGCCAACGAAGCCCTGCAGCTCGAGATCACTGAACGGAGGAGGGCGGAGGCTTTGCTCCAGCAAAGCAAGGACCAGCTGGAGCATTATATAACGGCAATTGATGATATCGGCATGGGATTGTGTGTGATTGATGCTGACTATCGTGTCTGTGTCATGAATAAAACTCTGACCAGCTGGTTTGGTGATCATTGCGGGGGGATTTGTTACAGGACAATTATGGGCCAAGAGAGCCCATG
>CAZPXI010000298.1:0-3610 GCA_964590715.1 uncultured Desulfobulbus sp. | reverse complement strand
CCTTTACAGTACCAGAATATAGCCCGCTTCGGATACCCTGGTGAACTATTACAAAGTATTAAACGTTTATGTGGGAGACCTGCAAAGCGAACTGGACAAATTTGAGGCTTTGCCGCAGATCCTGGCAGCAAATTCTTTTTTTATAGATCTACTGCACAATCCCAAAAACGGCCTGCTCCTCGACAAGACCAACAGCGAACTGGAACGAATTAATACCCTCGCTGAAACATCGGCTATCTACATTCTCGATAAAAACGGCAGAGTCATTGCCTCAAGCAACTGGCATAAGCCTGTTTCCTTCATCGGCGAGGATCTTGCCTTCCGGCCCTATTTCAAACAGGCTGTAGAAGGTCGGGCCGGGCGATATTTTGCCCTGGGGACCACATCCCATGTGCGGCATAGCCGTCAAGCTAAGGGGCAATCAACCTACTTCTGGTGACATCCGCTCCAGCGGTGTCACCCTTCCCATGGCGCTCTGCGCCGGATTATGCCGATACAAAACCCCTGGCATCCTCTTTCTTGGCGCAGAGCGCCTACAGACGCATAACACCGCAGGAGCGGTGTTACGAGGGGGCATGAGGAAGTTCTTGTGTTGAGCAAACCTCTTAGCTTGACGGCTATGGGCTGGACGGTTCATATCCTCTGCGATCTTTCCCACGTCGACAGCTACGTTCGCAACATGATGCTTTTCACAGCTGTCTTTCTCATTGCCCTGCTGTTGACCTGTATGTTGTTTTACAATCGGAGAAAAGCTCGCCTTGAACGAAAAACGCTTGAGCAACATTCCCGCCGGTTGCTGCAGGAGGCTAATGCGCAGCTGGAACAAAAAGTTCAACACAGAACCCGGGAACTGACGCCTGTTATCCCAGTCTACCGAGCTTGTCTGGGACGATAAAAGGCGTACCGTTTCAGGAGAGTTCACTCTCCTGAAACGGGTAAGCAAGGTAAGCTCTACCTGAACAATAAAAAAAACCGAGGTGGATTGTTATCCACCTCGGTTCGGAGCTTACAATAACCGGTCTTTATTCCGGCTCATCATGACACAGTGAACAATCCTGGGTGATGGTCTCTCCCTCTTTGTTCTCATGTTCATCATCATGGCAGCGCCAGCAGCCGTAACCTTCATCGGCGTATTGGTGTCCCAGATGTTGCTTATAGGTTCCCCACCATACACCCATCTTCGGCCAGACATTTCCAAGGAATTTCTCGAGAAGATATTCCCCGGCCGTTCTGATGTCCGCCTCATATTTGGCAGCCTGGGCAGGGTCACGTTTTTTCTGGAGTTCCAGGAGATTATTGACCAGTTTTTCTTTGGCATCATCCTGAGATGCATACTTAATATTGATAACAGCCAATCCATCTTCCCTGATCCCCGGGATTTCCGGATTCATCTTTTTACTGAGTAGACCGAAATCCACTACTTCATCAGGCATCTCATAAATATGAGTCGGCCGGTTATGGCAGTCGATGCAGTCCATGGTTCGCCATTTGGGCTCATAACCCTCTTCGACCTCAACGTCGGACTTGACAAATTCATCCGTCGAACCGTCTGGACGTTTTACCTGAACCCGGACAATACTTGTTCTTTTTTCATTGGCTGCCAGGTATCTCACCTCAACATCTTTACTGACATGCCAATGGATTCCTTCAAATTGCCCCGTACCTGGATTATGACCACCGATATGGAGTGAAATCTCTGTTTTCTCCGGGTTGATCTGATCATCATTTGTGAAAGAGACAAACTGTTTTACCTTTTTGCCGTAAAATTTCTCCGGCCAGTGGCAATCTTCACAGGTATCACGCGCCGGACGAAGCGCCTCCACCGGAGAAGGAATAGGCCGGCTGTAACTGTTTGTCAGAACAGCATACACCTGACGCAGACCGGAAAGTTTGGCTCGGACAAACCACTGCGCACCAGGGCCGATATGACATTCAACACAGGACACCCGGCCATGGGGAGAAC
Source organism: uncultured Desulfobulbus sp. (assembly GCA_964590715.1). Taxonomy (GTDB): domain Bacteria; phylum Desulfobacterota; class Desulfobulbia; order Desulfobulbales; family Desulfobulbaceae; genus DRLX01. The sequence continues at coordinate 1,647 of CAZPXI010000298.1, read as the reverse complement.
GCTTATAGGCAGTGTATTCAGGAGCCATAACCTTGTGACAGACCATACCGCAGAAATACGGTGAATCGGTAAAATGATAGCCCTCATACCCGACAACACCCAGAATAACCATATTCACAACGGTCAGGATAACAAAACCGATGAGAAATAAACGGTGTTTCGGATGGCTGAGATTGAGCTGCAGGTGATCTTTGGTGATACCCTTGCGCCATTGCCTGCGTCGCAGATAGGCTGCCACCGGAATAAGCAGCAGGCCGAAAACCATACAACCGGGCAGGATCATGTAGATAAAAATACCCACATAGGGGTTATGAAAGAATCCCAGTACTTCAGCAGCCATGCCGATGAGCATCAGGGTAATGCTCACGGTGGTCATGACGATGGCGAGAACACCTAAAGGCGTCCGCCAGATACCTCGTATGATATGGCCCCAGGCACCTCTTCCGACCTGGGGATCCTGCTGATTTTCGTTATTGTTGTTTTCTGTTGCCATACATCTCTCCTTTTTAGTCAATTATTTCTTGTAAAGATTTTATAATTTCGGGTTGCGTCTCATCATCTGCCAGTATTTATCCAAAAATAGCCCATAAAGGCTGTCCTCTCAGGCTATCTTCATAGCTGGTTGTGGCTGAAACCTGAAAACCCGGAGTCTGCGCTTTGCTCCGCTTACCTGATCCAGCCATGCTGGTTACATGGCATAAATTGCAGTCACTGCTGAGCACTCTACCAGTCTTAACCTCCTGCAATTTGCCGTGACATCAAAAACAGTCCATGTCATTTTTGTGATCAAGATTGTTTTTATATGTTCCCCAGGTTACACGCATGTCCGGAAATACATTCTCTTCATATCCCTGTATGACGCCCTGAACTGCCCTCTCGAACAAGCTTGGATATTCTGTATTAATTCAGGGTAGTTTTCCCGATACCAACTCTGCTGAGTCCTTGAAATCTCCACCCTGGCAATTTCTCCGGACGGGTAGTCTTTTTGAATAACGTCAAGGGCCTGTCCCTTGAGGAACATAGCCGTCAAGCTAAGAACAATTGGGCTCTTCTGCCGCAATGTGGGTCGGACTTCAGTCCGACAATCCTGCGTTGACCGACCATCTGTCGGACTGAAGTCCGACCCACAACGTTACCAATCCGGCCTGTTTCTCCTTAGCTTGACGGCTATGCCCTGATGAATGGATGGTGCGAGGGAATTATATTGGCTGAAAGGTTTTCTATCAATAGCCTCGTCGGCAGAGAGAAAGATATGCGTCGGCCAATTATAACAATCAATGCAGTCCATCAGATGCACCTTGCCCGCATCGCCATCACGGTGCGGCGGGGGCCGCGCTATCCTGTTTCTTCAATCGGCTGTTTTTTCACCCCGCCAAAAACCGCGCATCAAAAGAAGAACCACACCAACAAGAACCAGCGCCAGCAGGAGATACCAGGGAAACCATTGGATGGAATCTTCAAAAGCCGCATTTTTCACGGCAAGAGGAGACCAGTCGGGGTACTTTTCCCCGCCGGTAGTCCGCAACACCTGTATCAAGCCGGCGTAAAAAAGTCCGATCAGTCCATAGGCCGCATTAAAGGCCAACCCCTTAAAGCTGAGTACCGTTGCCCGGTGCACGGAATCGGTAATCTCGTTGAGATAGTGGC
>CAZPXI010000297.1:0-3620 GCA_964590715.1 uncultured Desulfobulbus sp. | reverse complement strand
TACTACAGCTCTATAGAATAGAGGCATCAAACCCGCTAAAATACGGTGCCTCTATGGGAGTATTCTCAGTCAGAGAGCACATTATCCCAACGGAGAGTGCATGAACATCCTGCCCTTACGCAAAGGCGTCCCCTTTCTTCAAACTCTATGGTCTGCAACCCTCATCCTGTTCTTTCTGATCGCCACCAGTGCCCATGCCGCCCCTCCCCTGCCCGCACGAGCGGCGTCACTGCTGAACAAGGCCAAACCCCGGGTCCAGCAGGAGTTACAGCAAAAGGGCTTCAAACTGGGCCAGCCGATTTTCGTCCGTATCTTCAAGATGCCCGGCACCCTGGAAGTCTGGATCAAGAAAAACAGCCGCTACCAGCTGTTTAAAGAGTATCCCATCTGCAGCTACTCGGGATATCCAGGGCCCAAACTGCAGGAGGGCGACTGGCAGAGCCCGGAGGGATTCTATTCGGTGTCGGCCCGGCGGATGAACCCCAACAGCAGCTATCACCTCTCGTTTAATATCGGCTATCCCAACGAGTTTGACCGCTCCAGAAATCGGACCGGCAGCTCGATCATGGTCCATGGCGAATGTTCTTCACGGGGCTGTTTCGCCATGGGAAACCGCAGAATGGAGGAGATTTACCTTCTTGCCCAGTCCGCCCTGACCATGGGACAGGAGCGCTTTGAAGTCCACGTCTTTCCCTTCAAGCTCACCTCCCGCAATCTGTTTAAATTTCGCAGTTCTCCCTGGATCGGCTTCTGGAAAAAACTGCAGCCCGGTTTTGAGGCCTTTGAACGCAATCGGCAGGTACCCGATATTATTGTCGAGCAGGGTAATTATGTTCTGAAAAGCAGATCGATTCGGGTAGCGCTGGCCGACACGGCGGACAAGGAAATCAAACAATGAGTAAGCGGGAACAGCGGAAGGCCGAACGGATACGGTTTGAAAGTCAAATTACCATCAGGACCGGTGATGATACGGTCGAGGCCACGGCGGATTCCCGCAACATCAGCCTCAAGGGCATCTATCTGGTACCCGAAAAAAAGATTCCGATAGATACCCCCTGCACGCTCGCCATTACCCTGACCGGGAAGGGAAGTCAGATGATTGTCACCATACCCGGCAAGATCTGCCGTCATGATGGCCGGGGCACGGCCGTGGCCTTCCTCGACATGGATGTGGACTGCTTCGTCCACATTAAAACCCTGGTCAAGCTGCACACCTCTGAGACAGGTTCTACAGCTCCTGCAGCTGCTCCAGGTCAATAATTTCTATCACCTTGCCCTGCACCCGCAGGATATTGTCCTCACTCATTTTGGCAAAGATGCGGGAAAGCGTTTCCGGGCTGGTTCCCAGCAGACTTGCCAGCTGCCCTTTAGGGATATCCAGGGTCACCTGATCGGTACGTCCCTGTTCCTCACTGAGATAGAGCAGGTGCGAGGCCAGCCTGCCCGGCACCTCTTTCAAGGACAGGTGCTCAATCTGGGTGGCAAACCTGCGTAGACGCAGGGAAAGCATGGCCAGCATATTGAGGGCGATTGACGGGTTGGCATGCACCAGAGCGGTAAACTCCGAACGTGGAAAAAAAAGAAGCTTGCCTTTACTTAAGGCCACTGCGTTGGCCGGAAAGGGCTGGCCATGAAAAACCGGCACCTCACCAAACGGTTCACCCGTTCCGAAAATATGCAGGATCTGCTCTCTGCCTTCAATTGAGGTTTTAAATATTTTTATCTTTCCCTCGGCAACCATATAAAAACCGGTGGCCTCGTCGCCCTCAAAAAAAATGGTTTCTCCCCGGGCCACGTTTTTGATACGTATAATTGCTGTGACTTCATCCAATTGCGACTCAGGTATACCGGCAAACAGATGACTTCCGGCAATAATTTTTTGTGCGTTGTTCATAAAAAAATAAAAAAAAATAAAATTTGATATATATCAAAGGAAATTGACACAATGTGGTTATAGTGATTACATCCTAATCAAGAAAAACGTCGAACGCGACACAAACCATCATAGCTGGACTAGATTTTCAGGCTATAACCACAACAAACAGTGAAAAATGTCCACAACACCAAAATTTTGTGGACAATTTTCGGGTAAAAACCAGACAAAGGAGATCCATTATGTATTGTAATCAGTGTGAACAGACCGCAAAAGGAGTTGCCTGCACCAAAATCGGGGTATGCGGCAAGAATGAAGAAGTTGCCGACCTTGAAGATGTACTTATCCATGCCCTCTGCGGCTTATCTCTTTTTGCCAATGAGGGTCGTCAGAAAGGCATCGTCGATGAAGCCATTGATCGTTTCGTTATGGAAGCGGTGTTCTCTACCCTGACCAATGTTGATTTTGACCCGGAGCGCTTTGTTGTTCTGATCAACAAAACCGTTGAGCTCCGTGACGCCCTGAAAGAAAAAGTTGCGGCTGCAGGCGGCAAAACCGATTTTGATCATCCTGCAGCGACCTTTACCCCGGCTGGTACGGTTGACGAGTTGGCCAAGCAGGGTGCAGAGCTTAATTTCATCCCCAGCCTGGATACCGATGAAAACGTTCGCTCCCTGAAACAGACCCTGCTCTACGGCCTGAAGGGCATTGCCGCCTATGCTGACCATGCCGCCATCCTGGGGCAGACCGATCCGATTGTGGCCGGCTTCATGTATGAAGCTCTGTCGGCGCTGTTGGCTGAAGGACTCACCATTGAGGACTGCGTTCCCGTTGCCATGAAAGCCGGCGAGATCAACCTGAAAGCAATGGAGCTGCTCGACGCCGCCAACACCGGCACCTACGGTCATCCGGTTCCCACTTCAGTACCTCTGGGACACCGCAAGAACAAATGTATCCTGATCACCGGTCATGACCTGCACGATCTTGAATTGCTGCTCAAACAGACCGAAGGCAAGGGAATCGATGTCTACACCCATGGTGAGATGCTGCCCTGCCACGGCTATCCGGAACTGAAAAAATATGACCATTTTTACGGGCATTTCGGTACCGCATGGCAGAACCAGCACAAAGAGTTCCCGAACTTCCCGGGACCGGTTCTGTTCACCACCAACTGTATCCAGAAACCACGTGAAGACTATGCAGACCGCATCTTCACAACCGGTCTGGTCGGCTGGCCCGGAATCAAGCACATTGAAGACAAAAATTTCTCTCCGGTCATCGACAAGGCTCTGGCCATGGACGGCTGGCAGGATGAGGCGGACAACGGTTCGGTTATGGTCGGTTTTGCCCGCAATGCCGTGCTCGGAGTTGCCGACAAGGTGATTGAGGCGGTGAAGAATAAAGATATCCGCCATTTCTTCCTGGTCGGCGGTTGTGACGGTGCCAAGCCCGGTCGCGATTATTTCACCAAGTTCGTTGAGCAGGTACCCTCGGACTGCATGGTTCTGACCCTGGCCTGCGGCAAGTTCCGCTTCTTTGACAAGGATCTGGGCGATATCGGCGGTATCCCGCGTCTGCTGGACGTCGGACAGTGTAACGATGCCTACTCCGCCATCCAGATTGCCGTGGCCCTGGCCGGTGCATTTGAGTGTGATGTCAACGATCTGCCGCTGTCCATGATTATCTCCTGGTACGAGCAGAAGGCGGTGGCGATTTTGCTGACCCTGCTGTTCCTGGGTATCAAGGA
>CAZPXI010000296.1:0-3622 GCA_964590715.1 uncultured Desulfobulbus sp. | reverse complement strand
ACGGGCAGGGCTTTATCGATCTGGCCCATGAGGCAAAACAGCTTGGTATACAAAACCACGGCCTGCGCGGACTGTGTGCAGTCCTTCTGGGTTTTCGGATCTCGAAATCTTCGCAGACGTCCAACTGGAGCAAAAAAAATCTTACCCCCGCCCAGATGAAATATGCGGCCACCGACGCCTGGGTGGGCAGAGAGTTATATTGCAAACTGCAAACCCTGAAAAACCCGTAACCGCCTTTGAGCCCAAAACTCGGAACTCGGAACCAAAACACAGGAGATTAACATGACTGAAGCAAAAGGCCCAAAACACTACCAGCAGCTCACGGATCGTTTCCCCGAAGTACTCTCAGCGGTTGAAAATCTTGGCTCAGCCATTCGTTCGGCAGGCCCCCTGGACAAAAAAACCGCCGAACTGATCGGCCTTGGCGTGGCAGCAGCCGCCCAGTCAACCGGTGCCGTGCAGTCCCATGCCAGACGCGCCCTGGCCGCCGGTGCGAGCAGAGAAGAAATTGAACATGCCCTGCTCCTGCTGATCTCCACCATCGGCTTCCCCAAGGTTGCGGCAGCTCTGGCCTGGGCTGAGGAAACGCTCAAGAAAAATGAGGGCTAGGATCGCCTCAACGATGAAATGACAGCCTGCTGCGCCGTACTTGTTTGAACCGGAGCTCAAGGGAAATAACTTTCCGGCTGCTCTTTAATACGCTGCAGCTGATCGGCAAGATCACCGAGTTCGTGCCGCCAGTAGTCCCGGGTGCCGAAATTCGGCATAACAACGGACGAGCCGTCTTCAATCACCTGATGGGCGCACCAGGCGATGTAGTGAATAAATCGCATGGCCCGCAGGGGCTCTATCAGCTTCAGAGAGCGAAGATCAAAATCACGAAAAACCCTGTAGCCCTCCAGAAAAATATCAATTTCAACCAGTGACTCCTCGGGAACCGCCGGCAGAAGCATCCACAGATCCTGCACCGGCGGCCCGATGGCCATATCATCAAAATCAATAATATAAAATGACTCGTCAGGCCGGTATATCAGGTTTGCACTGTGACAGTCGCCGTGCAGACAGATCAGCTCCGCACCTGCAAACAGGGGCATGGTTTCGGCAATCAAGGTATCGGTCAAAGACCGAAATTCCTGCTGTAGATCCTCAGGCACAAGGTCATGGGCCAGGAGATAATCCACCTGACTGCGGGTGGACTGCTCCGGCACCATGGTGATTCTATCTTGGGGATGCTGCGCGGCCCCGACCGCATGGGTTCGCCCGATCAGGTGGCCAAGCTCAAGCCATTGGTCGTCCGAATACTCGTCAACGATACGGCCCCATTTCTTGGGAAAAACGGCAAAAAACATCTCTCCGACCCGACCCAGGGTAGTGCCGTCGACCAGAGGAAGCGGAGCAATGACCGGAACTTCCTGAGCAGCAAGTTCCAGGAGAAAGTCATGTTCATCCTGCAAGGCCTGTTGCGACCACCTGGTTGGCCGATAGAATTTCGCAATCAAGCCCTCGCCGTCTTCATCGGCCAGTTCATAGACCCGGTTAATGTAACTGTTCATGGGCCTGCACAGATTACTGACGTACATACCCAGTCCTTCTTCGACTGCCGCAAGAACAACCTCGGGGGTCAGACTTGGAAATGCAGTTTGATTTTTTTTCATATGCTGACTATTCACGGGCCTCCTTTTCATGATAGACTGATACCAGTAAGGTACGATTATACTCCGTTACAGAGTGAGGACAACCATGATTATCTCCATTCCTAAAGAAATAAAAAAAGATGAATATCGAGTGGCCCTGTTACCCGTGGGAGCCAGACTTCTAGTTGAAGACGGCCATGAAGTTTTGATCGAACGTGGGGCAGGCCTGGGTAGCGGTTTTGCCGACAGTGACTATACAGCGGTCGGGGCGCACACCGTTGAAAGTGCAGAGGAAATTTATACCCGGGCGGAAATGATTGTCAAGGTCAAGGAACCCCAGCCGGTGGAGATTGCGCGGATGCGACAGGGGCAGATCATCTTCTGCTATTTTCATTTTGCCGGATCACGCAAACTGACCGAGGGGTGTCTGGCAAAGCAAATTTCCGCCGTTGCCTACGAGACCCTCCTTGACGGGGAGGGGCGGCTCCCTCTGCTGACGCCCATGAGTGAAGTGGCGGGCAAGATGTCTATCCAGGAGGGGGCCAAAGGACTGGAAAAACCGATGATGGGCCGGGGTATTCTGCTTGGGGGAGTGGCGGGAGTCAAACCCGCCGATGTCCTTGTTATCGGCGGCGGGGTGGTCGGCACCAGTGCAGCCCGGGCGGCTGCCGGACTCGGGGCCAATGTAGTGCTGATGGACATCAACCTCGACCGGTTGCGTTATCTGGATGAAATCATGCCCGCCAATGTCACCACCCTGTATTGTGACCCGCATTCCATTGAACGATATGCAGTCAAGGCCGATCTGGTTATAGGAGCGGTGCTTATTCCCGGGGCCAAGGCACCGGTTCTTATCGATCGCCCCCTGCTTGGCCGCATGAAAAAAGGGGCCGTGCTGGTGGATGTCTCCATTGACCAGGGCGGCTGCTTTGAGACCTCCAGGCCGACAACCCACAGTGATCCGGTTTTTGTGGTCGACGGAATCGTCCACTACTGTGTCAGCAATATGCCGGGTGCGGTGGGCAGAACCTCCAGCCATGCCCTCTGCAACGCCACTCTGCCCTATTGCCGAAAGCTTGCTGGTTTCGGTCTGGACGGATTTCTTACCGAAAGTCCCGGCCAGGAAGCGGCCCTCAACATGAAAAACGGTCGAATTACCTGCCCGGCCGTTGCCGAGGTCTTTCCTGATTTACCGGGAACCATTTGAGCCGGACGAGGCACAATGGACCCATCCGGCTCATCATCGGGCCGGGACACAGCCGTCACCCCTCCTGATTCTCGGAACAGGCCGCACAGACCCCACCTTTTTCCAGCAGAACGGTCATCTCCTTTGCCGTCATGGGATGGGCCAGCAGATACCCCTGAACCTTGTCGCAATTCTGGTCCCGAAGCAGGGACAGTTGAGCCTGAGTTTCCACGCCTTCGGCCACCACACTCAGGTCCATTCCGTGGGCCATGGTGATAACCGCCCTTGTAATCGCGGCATCTTCCGGTGCCTCTGCGATATCCCGAACAAAAAAACGGTCGATTTTCAGATGGTCAACCGGAAACTGTTTAAGGTAACTGAGAGAGGAGTACCCGGTACCGAAGTCATCGATTGAGATGGTTCCGCCAAGCGCCCTGAATCCTTTTATGAACGCACTCGAATGTTCCAGGTGCTGCACGATGGTATTTTCCGTAATCTCCAACTCCAGAAAACGTGCCGACACTCCCGTTTCTTCCAGGATCCGGACAATAAGATCCAGATAATTCTTCTGCAGGAACTGTTTTGGTGAGATATTCACTGCCATGGTAATTGGTTCAAAACCGGCATCTTCCCATTCCTTTGCCTGGCTGCAGGCCTTTTCCAGAACCCATTTGCCAATACCCAGAATGAGATCGCTCTCCTCGGCTATGGGGATAAAGCGTGCCGGAGAAATAAATCCGCTGTCGGCACTGTGCCAGCGCAGCAATGCTTCCACCCCCATAAGACGACCGTCACTCAGACG
>CAZPXI010000295.1:0-3632 GCA_964590715.1 uncultured Desulfobulbus sp. | reverse complement strand
ACAACTCATTCAGATAGCAGAGTTGCGGCCAAAAAGCAAGATGTTAGAAATGGCCTTGATTTTTTTAGCGGAAAGTTGAACAAACGGGGCACATATCCATGGGGCGGCAGGGTAGCTATGGATATTTTTTCTGCTTGAGCAGGTGGGGGTATTCAGTGGATGTGTTGAGCCTTACTTTTTTTCTCGGTGATTTGTGTGACCGTTTCTTCTCCTCATCGGAAGTAATCTCATTCAGCACTTGCTCCACCATGCATCAGATGCCTGATACCGTCCCGAAAAATCTGAAAACTTTTCGAGTTGTTACTGTCCACATCTAAGTGGGGAGCTATATTATGTGCCCATTCACATTTAGCCTGTCCTATATAAGGCCAGCCCAATTGTTTAAGATTTTGTGCTCCACCCGAATCAACGATATCTGCTAGTTTTTCCCATGTACCACAAATACTGTCTTGTACATAAGTATTTAAAATCTGCTTCTTTGCACGAGGGTAGGCAGAATATATGGCATTTCGGTCTCCTAACAACCAAGCTTCACCTTCCTCTATCGCGATCCTGAACAGTGTTGTTGGTTGTGGATTACAGTCATTCAGGATATCGAGCATTTCTTGTTTGAAAGTCAGACAGTTCTTATCATCCAAGTCTACGACCACGACAACCGCAGCAGGAAAGTTTCGGAGGCTTTTCCCATATCCTCTGAGCAACTTGGGCAATCGATCCAGAAGAATCCTCTTCTGAGCATCCGTCGTTCCTCTTAGATTTCCAGGAATACGTCCAATGCCTTTGTAGGAAATGATCTTGTAGGTGTGATCTTGCCCGTTTGGGCCAAGAATTTTTTCCAGAATAGATTTCAATGCGATTTTACCTGATGCATCTTCGACAAGTACTTCAAAATGCATTGGCTCACCTCGCATCCAGGTAATCACTGTACCAAAGGCCGCCAAGCGGTAACCCCTCATCGACCATGGCCTTGACGGTTTCATCATCGCTGGCCCTGCGGATGCTCGAAAAACCATCCGAACCTTTTTCAAGAATCCATGTCTCGTCTGGTGCGAGCGCATCGACAAAATAGGGTTGATGGGTTGTGATAAAGAGTTGTGGTGCGTTTTTCCTGCCGGTTGCATGTGAACGGAATTCAGTGGCCAGAGTCTCAAGGAGTTTGTGATAAAGACCGTTTTCAGGCTCCTCAATACAGATAAATGGTGGTGGTGTCGGATCTTCCAATAAAAGCAAATAGGCAAAGATTTTTAGCGTGCCATCAGACATTTGTTGAGCGTAAAATGGATCATCAAAGCCTTTGTCATTAAAGCGGAGAAGCAAACGTTTATCCGGGCTCTCTTCGGTATCGATCCTGTCAATCCCGGGAATTTTCTCAGCAATGCGATTGAGAATACTCTTAAAACGTTTGGGATGATCACGCTTCATGAACTGAACGACATTGCCGAGATTGTCTCCGTGAATATTCAAATGCCTTTGTGGCCCGGCCAAGGGCAGACTGCGTGCGGCATCCGGTGTAAAGTAACTCAAATACCATCCTTCGATGAACTGTCGAAAGCCTGATATCCGGGGATGTTGCTTGAGGGCGCCAAGGGTTACAATACCAAGTTTCCGCTTATCTTGCAGTTCAACAATCTCTGTTTCTCGACTTTCTTCTTTTTGTGATGTTGCTTCAATTTCCTCAATCAACTTTAATAAATCAAACCCCGCCTTGTCTTCATCAATCTGCTTTCCAAATTCTTCACCTTTCCACACTATTCCTTTGCCTTCATTCAATAAAAGGAATGAAAAAGGCCAACCATGTTTTTGTCCTTTGCGGCGCTGACGAAGACGTTCCCGTTTTACATAGGGGCGACCAGTTTTATCTGCATCAATTGCAAGTTCATAAGTGATCGGGCGGGCGTTTCTGTCTTGTTTGTAATATATCTGAAACTCAATCGGATCATTCCTTCCCTGAGAACGAATACGGTCAAACCCCCCACGTCCTCTGCTATCACAAGCTTCTTCAACCCCCAATTTCAGACAGTCTGCAAGGAAGCCAAAAGCATCAAACAGGGAACTCTTCCCGACACCGTTTTTGCCGATTACAGCAGTCATAGGAGTCAGAGGCTTCGCTTTTTGCATGTTCCATAGTTTTCCGAGTGTCACGTCTTGTAGCACACGGTAATTTTTAATCCTGAATCCTTCTATTTTTGCCATGGTTAGGCCTCTCCTAAATCTTTTGGCTCAAATGAATATTCCTGTAAAAATACCATGCCGTCATCCGCATCAAAAAGGGTACGTCGCCTTTCAGTTCATACAGCAGGCGGAGATTCTTCGGTGCATGCCCTCGCCCCTGGCTGGTTGATGGGAAGAAAACAAAACCAACCATGCCGCCGCCTGTTCAGCAGCCGCCCTGGAGTGGTTTTTCCGAGATCAGGGTGAAGCCGCTCCAGTCTTTTTCTTCCGCCCAGTCAACGGTGATGGTGCCGCAACGGCTGAGAACCTGCTTGTCCACCAGGTAGAGGACCTGTTGTTTATGCAGCTCATGGTCTGTTTCTTTTGACTCATCCAGAGTCAATGCCAGGGAGGGCCCGGTTGCTCAGCCCCCTTTTCGCAGGGCAATCCGGACCGCCTTGCCCTGCCCGTTTTTTTCCATATGGGCGGCGAGTTTCTCAGCCGCGATATCAGTCACTTCAAGCATTTTGTATTTTCCGTCTCATTCCACTTCGTCACATGAACCATGAATGGAAATAAATCACGTGAAGCCTCGCATGCTTTAGTGGGGATCCAAGGCATTGCCGGCACACTGGATTCCCGATAAGAGAATTCGGGAATGACGGTGATGGGCAGCTCTCCGGTTGATAAGAATATTACGGAGTTACAAATTACCTCATCCCCGAGTGGTTACGCTGTATGTAACGACGGTGTTGTTGTCGGGGATCCAGGAATTAGTTTTCGGTTGAGCTTTGTACGTAATCAGATTGTTTTTTGTTTAAAAGAGTTATGGCCTAAACCGTTTCAGCTGAATTCCTTTCATAATTTTATAATGCTTATCATTTGCTGTCAAAAGAGGAAGACCATAATTTATTGCTGTTGCGCCAATAAGTGCATCAGCCAGTTGCATTGAGTGACTTAAAAAATGCTGTTCAACTGCAAACATGGCTTTAGCGGATATTTCTTCTGAAATATATAAGATAGTTGCGTTCCATTCATGCAATGCCTGGCGAAAACTGTTCAGTTCTTTTTTATTCCTCATTCCCTGAACAAGTTCCATATATGTGATAACTGATATGGAAAAATTATCCAAGTTTTCAATCAGTTTGAAAGCTTTATCATTTCCCCGTAGATACCAGATGAGCACATCAGTATCAATTACCATCAGAACCTGCCTTTTCTTAAACCTCTGACATATTCGTCAACATTTTCAGTTAGTTTGTAATCTTTCCACATTCCAAACAATTCGCCTTTATTTTTTTTGCTCTTTTTCTCCTCGAAAGGAACGAGTTTTGCGCAAGGTTTTCCGCGAAAAGTTATTACGACCTCCTCTCCGCGATTGACCGTATTAATCAACTCTTTGGAATGAAATCGCAGATCTTTGGCTGTTGCTTTCATAATTGTCCCCTCAATAGATTAAGTTTACACTTGATAATGTAAAC
>CAZPXI010000294.1:0-3632 GCA_964590715.1 uncultured Desulfobulbus sp. | reverse complement strand
GCCGCAGGCGGAAACTGTTCTGACTTCTGTCCTCTGTCTTCTGGCTTCTGTTTTCGGATAAACCGACCGGCGGCAACGAACACGGTCTAAAAATCCGGGATGATCTCCGGCCCAGGCGTTACGGACCACCCCCCCTTTTTTTTGAGATCCTGCTTGACAAACAGGCGTTTTTTTTGAACTGCCTGAAATACTGTTACTTTTAGAAAAACACAACATGTGGACTTTAATTTCTTGAACAGCTCTACATGTTGTGCTATAAGTCCTTTTATCGATGCCGACAAATTTCTTTTTTTGTCAAAATACGGCACGTGTAAAATTTCATCTGGTTTAAAGGGGGATGCATGACCAGGGACATGTTGAAACAAAAGCTTACCGATACGGCAGAGACGGTACTGTCGCGACGTTATTATCTCAAAGATAAAAACGGCACTCCGCTGGAAAACTGGAAATCACTCTGCCGCCGGGTTGCCAATGCGGTGGCGGTTGTTGATCGGGAATTCGAGGATTATGAATCCTTACGGGACAGTTTTTTTAACATGATCTATCACCTGGACTTCCTGCCCAACTCGCCCTGCCTCATGAATGCCGGCACCGATCTGGGCCAGTTGTCAGCCTGTTTTGTCCTGCCCATAGAAGATTCCATGGACGGCATTTTCACCTCCATCCGCAACGGCGCCCTGGTCCATAAAACCGGCGGCGGTACCGGGTATTCATTCTCCCGCCTGCGGGCCAAGAATTCATCCGTTCAGTCAACCCAGGGCGTTGCCTCTGGACCGCTCTCCTTTGCCGCTGTTTTTGACGCCGCCACCGAAACCATCAAGCAGGGCGGAAAGCGACGGGGAGCAAACATGGGTGTGCTGCGGGTTGACCATCCCGATATTCTTGATTTTATCCACGCCAAGGAAGATCAGACCCAGCTGACCAATTTCAATTTCAGCGTCGCCATCACCGATCAGTTTATGGAAGCGGTCCGCAACGATCAGGACTATGACCTTATTGATCCCTCCAGCGGCGAGGTGGTCAGGCAACTGTCCGCCACTCGTGTTTTTGACGAGATTGTCGATCTGGCTTGGCATAACGGTGAACCGGGCGTCCTCTTTATCGATGCAGCAAACCGGGCCAACAGCACCCCGCAACTGGGCCGGTTTGAAGCCACCAATCCCTGCGGCGAACAATGGCTGCTCCCCTATGAATCCTGTAACCTCGGCTCAATAAACCTGAGTCAATATGTCCGGGATGGCGCCGTTGCCTGGGATCGACTTGAAAAAACGGTTCATCTTGCTGTTCGTTTTCTCGATAACGTAATTGACTGTAACCGGTTTCCAATTCCGGAAATCGCCGAGATGACCCAGAAGACACGAAAAGTCGGCCTCGGCATCATGGGGCTCCATGATATGCTGATCCAGCTGGAACTGCCCTATGATGCCGAAAAAGGACGGCAGACCTCAGCCGATGTCATGCAGTTTATTCGTGACAAAGCCGAGGAAGCCTCTGTTCGGCTGGCCGAGCTCAAGGGCCCCTTCCCCGCTTATGACGAGAAACAGAACGATTATCCGGCCCGCAGAAATGCAGCTCTTACCTCCATTCAGCCCACCGGCACGGTTTCCATGATCGCCGACTGTGCCTCCGGCTGCGAGCCCTACTTCTCTATTGTTACCGAGAAAAACGTCATGGACGGCGACCGTTTTCTCATGGTCAACAAACATTTTGAGCGCATTGCCCGGGAGGAAGAATTCTATTCGGATACGGTTATGAAAAAAGTGGCTGAATCCGGAACGGTTATCGGTCATGACGAAATCCCTGAGAAATGGCAGCAGATTTTCCGTACCGCCCAGGATGTTTCGCCGCAAGATCATATAAAAATGCAGGGTATCCTGCAGACAAGCGGGATTGATTCCTCAATCAGCAAAACCATCAACCTGCCGTCAAGTGCGACCAAAGAGGATGTCCGGCTTTCCTACATGCTTGGTTTTGATCTCGGCTGCAAGGGATTGACTGTCTATCGCGATGGATCTCGGGATCATCAGGTCCTGAACACCACGGCAACGGAAGAGGACAAGACTGCGCTGGTCTCTTCGGCCGGAATCGTCCAGAAGAAAAAACTGCCCGATGTCCTCAGTGCTAAACGCTACCGTCTCAAGGATGCCAACGGCAACACCATTTATCTTATTGTCTGTTTCGACGATAATGAAAACCCGATGGAGGTCTTTGCCAAATTCCCATTCGACAACCGGGTCGACCTGAAAGATAAATCCACCATGTGGACGACCACCTGTCGCCTGGTGTCCCTGGCCCTGCGATACCAGATTCCCATGGACGAAATTATCAAACAACTTGACCGCTCAAGCGGACACATGCTTGACTTGCCCGCCCAGCTTGGTAAACTGTTGAAATCGTTTATGGCGGGAACGCAGCATGGATTTGCCTCCACTTGTCCGGAGTGCTCCGGCAAACTGGTCTTTGAAGAAGGCTGTGAGACATGCCGGGATTGCGGCTACTCCAAGTGTTCATAGCCGGAATAATATAAAAAAATATAAAAAAATACCTTCTGCCCCGGGAAATTGACTGATGGCAAAAATAGGACGAAATCAACCCTGCCCCTGCGGGTCGGGAAAAAAATACAAACACTGCTGCCTTGTGACCAGGCAATCCGCACAGCCGGTCAGCCCCATGGAGCAGATAAAAATCTCGCTGGTTGGTGAAATCGAAAAAATCCAGGCAGCGGCGGCGGAAAAATGTGCCGTCCTGCGGGAACTCGGCGTCTTTATCTTTTTCAGTAACCGGGATGGTGATGCCTGGGTGCTTGAGGTGACCGAACAGGATGCCGTTCAGGTGGCCGGCGCCGGGGAACCGATAACAATTGAACTTGATGAAAATCCGGAACTGATTGAGATCAACTGGAGCCACACCTATAAGCTGCGCAACAAACGGTTCTTTCTGACCGCCTATGCCGACAAACAGGAAATCGAGCTGCCCCGGGCCCCGACCCAGCAGATCAATGCGGCCATAAAACGGATGTACAAGCGGTATACCCCGGAACTGCTCGATCAGGTTCACCTGGATACCGACGCGCCTTCAGCTCCGGCAGCCTCTTAAAGAACATGTCTTCCCGCAGGCAGTGGTATCGGGTAGTTCCCATGCTTGCGGTCATGGCAACCATCTTTTTTCTCTCCCACCAGCCGGGTGATACCATTGTCCTGCCCGATGTACCGGACATCGACAAGCTGTTACACAGCCTGATCTACGGTATCCTTGCCGCAACCACCCTCTATGCGGTTCCCAAAAGCCGTGCCAGGGACTATCCCGTGCGCACTGGCATTCTCGTTGTTCTCTTTTGCCTCGCCTACGGGTTCAGTGATGAGTTCCACCAGTCCTTTATTCCCGGCCGTTGCCCCAGCATCTGGGATATCGGCGCCGATCTGCTTGGAGCAATTGTGGTCGTGTCCGTCTGGCTGTATAGAATAAGTTCCAGGTTGCACATTCCGAGTTCCCGGTTTCAGATTTAAAAATTTCCCAGCGGTGGCAGTTTTCTTATTTATGATCACCTTGGGTGAAGAGAAAATAGTAAGCTGTCTCCCCGGAATACCCATTCCAATCTTTCTTTGGCTTTATGTATGGTTATATTGTGTTAT
>CAZPXI010000293.1:0-3639 GCA_964590715.1 uncultured Desulfobulbus sp. | reverse complement strand
CTTTGGCCGTTTCCAAAGTGGTTTCTTTCCCGGTATGCAGGTCAACGTTGACATAGAGATCCGGCAGGTCTGCTTGCAACTGCACGCCGCTTGATCGGGACACCGCCTTAAACCCGAGTTCCGAGAGCAGCTGCAGGGTTGCCTGACTGCAGCGATTCCAGGGCGGCGTGAACACCGGGCAGAAGGTATCCCCCATGATTTCCATCAGGTTTTTCCTTCCAAGCTCCAGATCGTGTCGCACCTCCTCTGCAGTCCGCGAGTCGCCGAACTCATTTTTTTTACCCTGACGCTCATGGTTGTCATGGCTATAGCCATGCTGGTGCCAGCACCAAAGCGGGTCATCAGGGGAAAAACGGGCCATGGCCCGCCAGCGCTCCCCGCTCATCCATGCAGGGACCACCGCAAGACAAAGGGGCATCTGATATTTTTGAAACAGTTCCATCATCCGGATGAACTCGGCATCAAGGGGCCCGATATCATCGGCCCGGAAAAATACCTGTACCTGTTTTCCGGTCAGCGCTTGCTCAAGACGCAAATACAACTCCTCAGGCAGGGGCTGGTGGTATAAAGCCGATACCTTTTCAGTCATAATTTGCCTCCTGAGCCAGCAGACGATACGTCTCCTCAGCCCCGTTCAGCGAAACATGTGGGCTGTATTTTTTAACCTGCAGCATCATCTCCATTTTTTTTCCCAACCGTTCAGGGAGCAGATCATGTTCCTCCAGGATCTCCACCTGGACCTGGCCGGACAACCGTTCGGCCCGCAGGCGCTGCTCCCGGTTCTGGGAAAAGGGAAAAATCAGGGCCGGGCAGCCGGCAGCCACCACATTCATTGTGGTATTGTATCCCCCCATGGAGATAGACAGATCCGCCGCGGCAAGCCAGTCCGAAAAACCATCGGTAAACCGCTCAACCACGGCACCGGGCCCGGCCAGATCCAGAAGACGAAAAAAATGTTCTTTAGCCAGATAGGGTCCGGAAAAAAGTTGCAGCCGCATTTTTTTTCCGTGTTGTCGGGCCTGAATTGCATGGGCTGCCAGAGCGGATTCCAATAATCGTCTACCGACGCTGCCGCTGCCGGCGCTGACCACCACAAGTTGTTCATTCGTGCCAAGGGCAAGAGATTTGCGTAGCCGTAAACCGCTCTCAAGCGCACTCTTTTCCGCTATATATCCGGTGTATCGGACCGGAATTATTATATCATCCATCCTGGAAAAGGTCTGGTCAAAGGTGATGATCTTCGGATCGGCATGAATGAGCAGCAGATCAAAAAAACCGTTCAGCCGCTCCACTGCCCGCTGCTCAAATTGTATTCGATTTTCCCGTTCAACAAGAATATCCCGGACACTGCACACCACCCGACAATCAGGCAGATGCTCATGAACATGACTCAGCAGTGGGTCGAGTTCAAAACGAAATCCGCAGCGCCCAAATGGAAACAGCTCAATCAACAGTAGATCCGGTTGCAACGAATCGATCAGTCCAACAAGAATCTTTTTACGTTTCTCTTTGATTGCTGCAAGAGGAATTCCCACATCAACCGGCTGCAGGCCGGAGAATTCGGCATCCATCCGCAGGCCGGGCAGCTGAACAATATCAATATTCCCCGGAAAGACGACCCTGGATTCCGGGCCGCCAAGAACAAGGGTGACCTCAAATGCACGCAGTTCCCGGATAATGGCGGCCATGCGGGCAAGATGACCGATACCCAGCACATGTTGACAGTAGATAAAAAGTTTTTTTTTCATTTCAAGGGGTCCGGAGGGGCAGCGCGTTGGCCTGTTCCAGCAGCAATTCGTCAGCTTCAGCCCGCAGCAGGTGCAGCTGATAGCCCTTGATCAGTTTGGGTTCTGCGGGAAGAAATTTTCGCTTATATAAATCATAGAGCAGACATTTAATGATCCCCTCGTGACAGATAACCAGAATCTTGTCACCGGGCCAGCGGTGGTGGGCAGCCAGAAGCGCCTCTTGAGCCCGGGCCAGAACCTCAAGCCTGGATTCTCCGCCCGGCGGCCGGAATTGCCAGCCCAGTGCTTCCTGTTGCCGAACTTCCCGCTGCCGCCGGGCAAAGAGTTCCGGGAACGTCCACCCGCTCCACTCACCCCAGTCCTGTTCCCGCAGCCGTGCATCATTAAACAGCTCCAGCCCCAGAGTTGCGTTGACCAGTTGCCCGGTCTCCTGCACCCGGCCAAGATCGCTCATCAGGATACGGGTCCACCCCATGCCTGCAAGCTGTTTTCCCCAGGCCCGGGCCATTTCCCGGCCCTGCTCGGAAAGCGGGCTGTCGGCCTGGCCCTGAATACGTTTTTCCGAATTCCACAGGGTTTGGCCATGACGGATCAGGCCGAAACGGGTTTTAGATTTCGGGTTCCGGGTTTCGGATTTCGGGTTCACCGTGTACAACTCTCCTATTAATGTTCAGGCCTGTTTTGCTCCGACCAGATCCTCAATAATCCGGTCAATCTGCTGGTAATTTTTCTGCAGATCATGATTCTTTTGCACAGAAAACTCTGCAGCCCTGCCCATCTGCTGCCGTAATGGTTTATCCTGCAGCAACCGCAGGATGGCGGCATCAAAGGCCGCATCATCATTAAGTTTGGTCAAAAACCCTGTTTTACCCTGTTCAACCACGCCGTCAATGCCGCCGTTGGCATAGGCAACCACCGGCAGCCCGCAGGCCTGGGCTTCAAGATACACCATGCCCAGGGATTCGTTAATACCGGGAAAAACAAAAAAGTCTCCGGCGGAATAAAACTCCCGCATCTCCTCCGGCTGCAACCGGCCGACAAAACGGACCGAATCTTCCGACAACCGGCGGGCCAGCTGCTCCAGCCAAACACGCTTGCAGCCGTCCCCGGCAATCACCAGCAAAAACTGCTCTCCACGGGCCTGCAAGCGAATGCAGCTCTCCAAAACCCGGGCAAGTCCGAGACTTTTGACATCATCCCTGAACATAGCCGCGCTCAGAATGACCGTTCGATCACCGGCCTGCCATTTGGTTCGCAGGCGCTCCCGCGCCTGTTGGTCGCGACTGAACCGTTGCGTGGAAAGAGCAGGCGGAATAAAAAAAAGCCTGCCTGGGGCCACAATTCTTTCCAGGTCCACCATGTCCCGGCGCCGGTTGGTCAGACAGCAGTCAGCGGCCAGAAGCGCCCGCCGGTTGAGATAAAATCCCGGTGCGGTTGCCGGTTTCTTTCTATACTTGGTGGCATAACTGGGTTGAAAAAGGACATAGGGGAGCTGCAGGTTTGTTCGGATAAACGGGCCCAGCAGGTCCGGGGCCTTGTAATAACTGTGATGGGTAAACCAGCAATCCACCGGATATTCCTTTAATTCCGCCAGAACCCGGCGTTGCTCAAGAATTGAGGCGGCCATTTCCAGGGGATGGCGGAAGATCCACCGAGTTCTGAGTCGACTGATTTCCCGGACCTGGTGGCCCTGTTCCTGGAACCACCTGAACAGGCTGCGGCCGATGGTCTGGTCACCGGATGGCCGTGGATGATCCAGCGGCTTGAACGGGGCATAAAAGGCTATCCGCATTTTCTGTTATCAAGCTTACCTGTTTCAAGGATCTCAGGCGTTAAAGGCGTACAGGAACATTGCAGGGCCGGAATGCCCGAACAATAAATCTCGGCAAGC
>CAZPXI010000292.1:0-3639 GCA_964590715.1 uncultured Desulfobulbus sp. | reverse complement strand
ATCAATCACCCAGGAAAAATTTCCGGCCTGATCCTTGTCGGCGCAGTCGGGGTTGAGGAAAACCGGGATCGGCTGGCGGAAATCAAGGTTCCGACCCTGCTGGTCTGGGGGAGTGAAGATCAGATTTCGCCAACCGTAAACAGTGATATCCTGCTTGCAGCCATTGCAGGAGCTAAGCGGGTCATCATAAAAGGTGCGCCCCATCCCTGTTACCTTGATCAGCCTGAAACCTTTCACGGGACAGTCCGGAACTTTGTATCCTCCCTGGCCTGATTTTTTTACCTGTTTTTTATTCATTCGGATTATTTTTCATGGGAAAAACACTGATTATCGCTGAAAAACCCAGCGTTGCCGCTGATATTGTCAAGGCCCTGCCCGGCAAGTTTACAAAAACAAAGACCCATTTCGAGGGCGGCGACTATATAGTCTCCTACGCAATCGGCCACCTGGTCTCCATCGCCTATCCAGAGGAAATCAATCCTGAGTTTAAGAAGTGGACTTTGGATAATCTGCCCATTCTTCCTTCTCCTTTCCCCTTAGCCGTTCTGCCTCGGACTAAATCCCAGTTTAACGCCCTGTCCAAGTTGATCCGCCGCCGGGATGTTGATGTGATTGTCAACGGCTGTGATGCCGGTCGCGAGGGTGAATTGATTTTTAAGTATATCCTCAAACAGGCCTCGACCCGTTCCGTAACCGGTAAGAGCATCCGCCGCCTGTGGCTGCAGTCCATGACCAAAAATGCCATCAGTAAAGGACTTGCCCATCTACGTGACAATGAGGAAATGCTTACCTTGGAGGATACGGCCCTTTGCCGCTCTGAGGCGGATTGGTTGATCGGTATAAATGCGACCCGGGCTTTAACCTGTTTTAATTCACGCTTCGGCGGCTTCCGAAAGACGCCCTGCGGCAGAGTGCAGACTCCGACCCTATCCCTGCTGGTCAAGCGGGAGGCGGAGCGACGGGCCTTTAAGCCAACAGATTACTTTGAACTACACGCCGAGTTTCGCAGCCTTGATGTCAGCTACGAGGGCGTCTGGATTGATCCCGAGTTTACAAAGGATCCGGAACAGCCTCACGGCCGTCAGAACCGGATCTGGGATAAGGAACAGGCCCAGTCGATAGTTGACAAATGTCAGGGCAAAGAGGCTGTGGTCGAGGAAACGGCAAAAAAAACGACTCAGAGTTCGCCGCCGCTCTATGATCTGACCCTGCTGCAGCGGGAGGCCAACAGCCGGTTCGGGTTTTCAGCCAAGAACACCCTGGCCCTGACCCAGGCCCTGTATGAACGGCATAAACTGGTCACCTACCCGAGAACCGACAGCCGTTGCCTGCCCGAGGATTATCTGCCTGAAGTGAAAAAAGCGGTCACCAGCCAGCAGGGATGGCAGTTCGGCCGTTTTGCCGCCGAGGCCCTGCAGAAAAAATATGTCAAAAAGAGCAAACGGATTTTTAATGATAAAAAGATCAGCGATCATTTTGCCATTATCCCCACCTCACAGCTGCCCAAAAATCTGTCCGAGCCGGAACAGAAAATATACCAGATGATCGTTCAGCGTTTTCTGGCGGTCTTTTTTCCCTCGGCCGTTTTTCATAACACCCGGCGTCTGTCCGTGGTCGAGGAAGAAACCTTTCTTACCGAAGGCAAGATCCTGGTCGAGGCCGGTTGGAAAGCTGTATACGGGGTTCAGGCCGGCAGCGGTGATGAAAAGGAAAAGACCCTGCAGCCGTTGCCGGAGGGGAAACCCGTAAGCTGCCATGAAATCGACCTGCAGGAACATCAGACCAAACCGCCGCCACGGTTTTCAGAGGCAACGCTGCTCTCTGCCATGGAACATTCCGGCAAGCTGATTGATGATGATGAGCTGGCCGAGGCCATGAAGGATCGGGGGCTTGGTACTCCGGCTACCCGGGCGGCCATCATTGAAAAATTGATCAATGAAAAATATGTCAGCCGGGAGGCACGGGAACTGATTCCTACCGGCAAGGCTTTTGAACTGTTGGCCCTGCTGACGGACAAGCATATTGACGTACTGGCCTCGCCGGAGTTGACCGGTGAGTGGGAGTATAAACTCAACCAGATCTTGAAAGGCACTATGACCCGTGAACAGTTCATGGCCGAGATCCGGGAGATGACCAGTACCATTGTCGCCAAAGTTAAAAATGGCGATGAAACCAAGCCCAAAGAGGCGCCGTTTTCTCCGGTGGACGGGGTGAAATTTTTTGAGACAGCCACCGCCTATGAATCCGGGGATAAAAAAATTCGTATCCGCAAGGTGCTGGGCGGTCGAATTATGGATGCCGAAGAGGTGGTCCGCTTGATCAAGGGGGACACTCTTGGCCCGTTTGCTGATTTTCGCTCGAAAAAAGGTAAGCCCTTTACCGCCTCGGTCAGGCTCAACAACTCCAAGATAGAGTTTCTTTTTGCCGATTCCACGGAACAACTGGATATCAAAGAGATTAAAAAACAGGATCCGCTCGGCATCTCACCCGTTGATCAGACCAAGGTCTATGAAACTCCGGTTGCCTTTATGTCGGAATCGGCTTTGACCGGAGATACAAAGAAGGGGTTGCGTATCTCAAAGATGATTCTGGGGCGCCGTATTGACCCCGATCATATTGAGCAACTGCTGAACATAGGCAAGACGGATCTGATCAACGGGTTTATTTCCAAGAAAAAAAGACCCTTTGATGCCTATCTGGTTCTTGATGACAAGGGCAAACTGGGCTTTGAGTTTCCACCTCGGAAGAGAAAGGGCGGTAAAAAGGCGGCCAACGGCTAAGTCAGGTGTCAGCTCTTAAAACTCGAAACTTAAAACTCGGAACCCGGAACCTAAAACCCGGGACTAAAAAAAAATATGCGAAGACTGAAAAAAGAATATACTGAAAAGAGCGGCAGGGAACTTGTCGCTGCCTGTGTCCGGGTTGCGGATGCGACCAAGGCGGATGAATTGGTGGTGCTTGATGTGCGGGGGCTGTCCTCGTTTACGGATTACTTTGTCCTGATGAGCGGCCATTCCACCCGCCATGTCCAGGGTCTGGCGGAAGCTATTGAGGGTGAGCTACGTTCCAAACGGGTTTCCAGCCAGCATAGCGAAGGGTTGCGTGAAGGCCTTTGGGTGTTGCTTGATTTCGGCGATGTTGTAACCCATATTTTTTACAAGGATAAACGGGAGTTCTATGACCTCGAAGGATTATGGCATGATGCGCCCAGAATTGAACTGGATAAGTTTTTAGAAAACGGGAGTTGATTATGCGAAAAAATACCCCTTTGCTGCTGGCTATTCTCGACGGATGGGGCATTGCCGACAGCAGTCCGACCAATGCGGTTACCGTTGCCGATACGCCGAACATGGATAAATGGACGGCAGGATGCCCGAGCACGACCCTTGTCGCCCATAACGGTCTGGTCGGACTGCCCGAGGGACAGATGGGCAACTCCGAGGTCGGTCATCTCAATATCGGAGCCGGGCGAATCGTCTACCAGGATTATACCCGAATCAACCGTGATATTGATTCCGGCGCGTTTGCTGCCAATCAAGTTTTGGGTGAGATCATGGACCGGGTGAAGGCTGAAGGTAGCGGGCTGCATCTGATGGGCCTGCTCTCCGACGGCGGCGTGCATTCCCATATCAAGCATCT
>CAZPXI010000291.1:0-3646 GCA_964590715.1 uncultured Desulfobulbus sp. | reverse complement strand
TATGGAAAGAGTAATTGACGTAACAGCGGCTCGCAGGCAGTTTGGAACCTTGCTGGATGAGGTCTTTCACAAGGGGGATGTTGTAACCATTGAAAGAAAGGGGAAAGCTTTAGCTAAGATTGTCCCCCTTGAAGATCCGTCCAGCCATGTATTGGGGCGACCCTCAATTACTTCTAAGCAAAAAAAACTGCTGGAGGAATTGAAGAGTTTGCCGAGGATTGGAATGGACCAGGACCCTGTTGATATTTTAAGATCCATGCGTCAACAAAAAAGAGTTAAGGCAAAGAACGGATATGGCAAATAACCAGTATGTGCTGGATGCAAATGTCTTCCTCGAATATATGTATTGCAGGTCATTGCAAGATATCGCAAAGCAAATTTTTAAAGATGCAATTTTAGAGCGAATTCAAATTTTGGTTCCCAGCCTCGTCCTGGATGAAATTACAGAGGTTCTCTGTGGCAATATGGACGACATTAGAGATGTAGAATTGCATCTGAAATATATTGAAAAATTAGCCAGACAAGAGATAGTGCAAATTGTTGTTCCAAATATTGAAGTACGCATGAAAGCTATTGCGATGGCAAGAAAAGGGAATGGAAAAAGTGGCTATCCCGAATTGACAGACTGCCTTTATCATGCTTTAGCAATATCGAGTAATGCTGTTTTCATAACGAATGACAAAAAACACATTTCAAAGGTGAAAGAATTCGGTCATATTCAGGAACTGTCTTGTTACGGTGAAAGAGTCTGAGCTCTATGGCGGAGCATAGCTCCATAAGGGATCAATGAGGCATCGGGTCTTTTGCTAACCTGATCAAATTAAATGGAATTCAGGGGAGAGACCCCAATTTATTTACCGAAAAACGTGGTTTGTCGCCTAATTTCTTAAAGAATAATATTTCTTAAAGAACAATAGGTTAATGATCAATGGCGTATATGTTTTTTCTGGAAAGATGGTGATGCCTATGATGTTGAAATTGTAGATTATCATTAAAAATAGGAGAGTTCATAATGTCAGATAAACTTATACCGTTAGAGGTAAGCGTTCACCAGCACACCATCTTCGCTTGATCAGGCCTCCTCACATAGGCAGGCTATAGATTCGTCAGCCTGCTTAAACGAATATGGAGCACTGGCAACCGCTTACAGGACTGGGGTTCTTGATCGTATTTGCTCCTTGGTGAACGGGTACCCGTTAGAGCATCCGGGTATTATCTTAAAAGAGGAGTTTATGGTTCCTCTTGGTATAACGGCCTATCGACTTTCCAAGGACACGGGCATCTCCAACATGGCAATAAGTGAAATCGTCCGTGGAAAAAGAGGTATTACTCCACGGGTTGCTATTCGTTTGTCAAAATATTTCGGGGCATCTGAGGGGTATTTTTCACGTTTGCAGCTACAATATGACCTTGATTTAATAAAAGAAAAAGAAGGGCATGAAGTTGATAAAATTCATCCATTTTCATCGGTAGCAAAAGCAGAGGCTCATGGGTTACCAAAGGGCATTTTGAAGCCAGCGAATTTATAATGAATCTTAGGGGGGCTGCAATCCGGATGAACAAGCGATGTTATCCCTGATTTTTGAAAAGCTGAGCATTGTACGTAATCAGGAATCAAATAAGGCATCCATACGTGTTCGTCATCTTCTTTGAAATGTTTTAAGGAAATCAATCTATTGAAAACAATCAGGCTTTTATTTATTCTCTGTTTACTGTTTCTGGCGGCCGGTTGTGCCCGGCAGGGGGGGACCTTTAACGGTCAGCAGAACGTGCCTCCGACTGTCGTGGCCGAGCCACAGGTTGAAGAAACAGATCTGGAATGCAGTTATTTCTATTTTCTCTGGGGTCGGTATGCCGAACTGACAGGCCATTTTAATGAAGCGCTTGAGGCCTATGAAAAGGCCCTGATCTGTGATCCGTCAGCCGATTATATCTCCCAGAAGCTACCCGTTCTACTCCTGCGTCTGGATCGGGACCAGGAGGCCGGGGATCAGCTGCAAAAATATTTAAAGACACATCCGTCTGCGACCGGTGCCCGGATGCTGCTGGCCAAAATTTTGATCAGGCAGCAGGACTACGATGGGGCCGTTGAGCAGTACCGGACAATCCACCGGCAGCACCCTGATGAAACCCGGTCCCTGCTCCTTCTTTCCGAACTCTATCTGGCTCGCGGACAGTATGATTCAGCCCGCAAGGTTCTGCTCCAGGTTCTTGTTCTTGCCGATGATACCTATCCCGCCCACGTTTTACTCGCCCGGATTTACGCCCAGGAAAAAGAGGTTGGAAATGCCGTGCGCCACTATAAAGAGGCCCTGGCCATTAACTGGTCGTCGGAGCTTGAACTGGAAGCCGGTGAGCTGTATCTGCAGAATAAAGATTATGACGAGGCCGAAGCCCTGTTCAAGAAGATTCTGGCCCGGGAAAACAACAATGAAGAGGCCGGTCTTGCCCTGGTTCAGGTGTATCTTTTACAGAAAAAGGAAGCGGCCGCACTTGGTGAACTCAAACGGTTGAAAAAACAATCCGAGAATCCCGGTCGTATTGAACTTGCCATTGCCAGGGTGTACGCACAAAACAAGCAGTATGCCAAGGCTGCTGACATCCTGCAGGATCTTGTAAAAAGGGAAGATCATCCTCAGACCCGGTATCTGCTGAGCATTATATACTTTCAGTTAAAGGAATATGAGAAAGCCCTGGCGCAGCTGCAGCATATACCCCGCGATGCAGAGGGGTATGAGGATAGCGTGTTCCTGCAGATTCGGCTGTTACGTTTGTTGAAACGACCGGAAGATGCGGTTCGTGTTCTTGAAGGGGCACTGGCCAACAGAGAAGTCCGCAACCTTGATCTGTATATTCTGCTGGCCACGCTGTACCAGGTGCAGGGCAATGATGAGCTTGGTGAGGAAGTCTATGACCGCGCTCTGGCCCTGCATCCCGACAATGCAGAACTGCTCTATGAATATGGCCTGTTTATGGAACAGGCGGGTAAGCAGGATCAGGCCATAGCCATGATGCAGAAGGTTCTGGCCCTGGAACCGGACAATGCCGCAGCCCTCAACTATATCGGTTATACATGGGCCGACAAGGGGGAAAATCTTGATCAGGCCCTGAAATATATCAAACGTGCGGTGGAGTTGAAGCCGGAAAACGGATATATCCGTGACAGCCTCGGCTGGGTCTATTTCCAACTTGGTCATCTTGACAAGGCACAGAAAGAGTTGGAAAAAGCCGTCACCCTTTCTTCGGATGACCCGGCAATCCAGGAACATCTCGGGGATGTATACCTGGAAGCCGGCAAGCCGCGCAAGGCGCTGCAGGTGTACCGCAGAGCGCTGGACAACTACACTGAAGAGCAGGAGAAGGCGGGTATTCGTGAGAAAATTCGTGCTGTCGAAGAACAGATATCCAACTGACCCGGGTATTTTTTGGGCGGTATTTTTTGTTCTTGTGCTGAGCCTTTCCGGCTGTGCCGGAAAACTTCCGACGACTGTTGACCTGACCGGCGCGCAGGAGCAAGACGCCTTGATCCTGCTGCAGAAGATCCGGCAGGGTAACTGCCCCGACACTCTGGATGCGGACCTGAGCCTGAACTGGCAGGGCTACGGACAGCGTCGGGTCATTAATGCAACCCTGCAGGCAACCCGAA
>CAZPXI010000290.1:0-3650 GCA_964590715.1 uncultured Desulfobulbus sp. | reverse complement strand
TGAGTTCTATTTCGGCATATCCGGCAGCCAGCTCCAGTGCCTGTTGTCTGGTGCTGATCCGGTGCTCCATCCGGGCCCCTTCAACTTGGTCCAGAATCTTTCTAAACAGGGGCCCGGGTTCAAGCCCCAGTTCCCGGATCAGGTCACGACCGGTGATAAGAGGCGGAGCCGCCCGGACAGGTGCAACATGCTCTTCCTGGACCTGCTGCAGCCGTTCAAACAGACCGGCGACCTCCCGCTCAATCTCTTCCGGGCTGCCCTCGCCTTTACCGGCCAGGGCATCGGCCATGGCCAGCATAAACAGGCCGGGCAGGGTTGCACCGACCTTGCGTACCAGCCGAAGGCAGGCCTTGAGAGTCAAGTTGCCCTGACGCTGATTGTTGGCCAGAAAAAACGGCCGCATATGGGCGGCAACCAGGGCGGCGACCGCCTGGGTATCCTCTCTTGACCAACGCAGACGCCCGGCAATGGCGGAAAAGATGTCCGCTCCCTGCAGGTCATGGTTATAAAAGGTGATGCGGCCACCTTTGTCCTCGTTAATGCCGAACGTTGTCGGTTTGCCCACATCATGAAACAGGGCCGCCCACTTCAGTTGCCGGCAATGCTTTTCCTGCTCCAGCCACCCGTTCATAATCTCTCTATTTTCGGGAAAATACCTGCCCGGGTCATGCTGTATCCGCTCCATCTGATGCAGGGTCTCAAGCAGATGATCAAAGACATCAAGATGATGGCTTGCCGGCTGTTCCATTCCGATCCCGGCCTGCAGTTCGGGAAGAATCTCAAAGAGGAGGCCTGTTTCGGCGAGCTGGACAAAGGCCCGGTGTGCCCGTCCGCTTGCCATGATCAGATTAAGCTCATGGGCAATGCGCTCCGCCGCAACCTTTACAATGCGTTCCCGGTGCAGGCGAACCTCGGTCAACGTATCCGGGTCAATTTCAAACTCAAGGGTTGCCGCAAACCGGAACACCCGCAGCATACGCAGGGGGTCATCCAGCAGGGCCTGTTTCGAACAGACCCGGATCAGTCCGGCATTAAGATCTTTCACGCCGCCGAGGGGATCGATAACCGTAAACCCGGTGTCCCCGCCACAGCCGGAACCGGCAAACAACGGATCAATGCCCAGGCCGAGGGCGTTGACGGTCAGGTCACGTTTGGTCAGCTCCTGATCAATGGATGCTGCTCCGGCCCGAAAAGAGGAAAAATCAACCACCTCGCCCTGCCACACCACCCGGGCCGCATCCTCTTCCCGGCCCAGTTCCACAAAAGCGCCGCCGGTCAAGCGGGCAAGCTCCCCGGCCCAGGCCCTGGCATGGCAGGACACGGTGAGATCCACATCGGCCGGTGTACGGCCAAGGATCAAATCACGGACTGTGCCGCCGGCAATATAGATTCCGCTCGGCTGCCTCTGGGCAATACTCGACAAATGATGCAGCAATTCCGGCGAGAACAGGGCTTGAATCCGGGAGCAGGCTATTTTTTTTGGTTCTCCACTCATGGGCAAAGCTTACCAGAAACGGTGTGTTTTTTCCCGCATATTCCCGATAGCGGTTTACCTGTCGGCCTTCTTGTTGTATTTTCCCTTTTCATACGCCAGCAACACAAACCGGACAACTTCAACCTTAATGCCCTATGGACGCCGCCACCTCCCGAACTATCCGCATCGGAACCACCAACATCGGCCTGATCGGCCTGGATCTTGCCATAAACAAGGCCGCCGCCGACGGTCTTGCCGAGGCCGAGGCGATGGATTTCCTGTTCCAGGCCATCAAAAAAAAGAACTATATTCCCCCGAACATGGTGGAAAAATACAAACTTGCCCTGTTCAAGGAATACGCAAAACACCTGCAGGGTGCAAGCGGAGAACAGGAAGGGTTGGTGATCCGGATATTCGGGCCCGGCTGCGTCAGCTGCAACAGCCTGCAGACCCTGGTTATCGAGGTCCTTGCCGAGATGAATATCGGGGCCGACATCGAACAGATCCATGACCCGGATGAAATCGGCAGGGCCGGCATCCTGCAGACCCCGGCCCTTATGATCAATGGAGAGTTGAAGAGTTCCGGGCTGCTGCCGACCAGGGCCCTGATCGAACAATGGATACGTGATTTACAATGAACAAAGACATCATTCCCGCATATCTGCAGCAGATCGGCCTACCTGAACAGGTGGCGGAGTTTATCACCTACGGCGCCACCATAGTGCTGGTTTTCGTCCTGGCCCTGGTCGCGACCTGGGCGGTCCGCCGCAGCCTGCTCCGTTTTATCCACCATGTGGTCCGCGGCAACCGGCTGCACTGGGACGACGCCCTGGTCAACAATCATTTTTTTCAGCGCCTGTCCTGGCTTGTGCCGGTGCTTATCTTCCACCTCGCTCAGGATCTGCTGCTGCCGCCCGACTCACAGGGGGCGAATATACTGCGCCGTCTGATTACCGGCGGGTTTGTCCTGGTCGGGATCGGGACCATAAACGGGCTGCTCGGGGCCATAAACGATATCTACCGGGAACTGCACGGTAAATCGGGAAAGACTATCCGCGGCTACATTGATGCAGCCAAAATTCTGGTCTATGTGCTGGGCCTGATTTTTCTGATCGGCATTCTCACCGACCGCTCTCCCTGGGGACTACTCTCGGTTATGGGTGGCCTGACGGCCGTAACCATGCTGGTCTTCCGGGACTCGATTCTTGGATTTATCGCCTCAATCCAGTTGACCGGCACCGATATGGTCCGGGTGGGCGACTGGATCGAAATGCCCTCGTATGATGCCGACGGCGACGTGATCGAGATTTCCATTCACTCGGTCCGGGTGCGCAACTGGGACAAGACCATCACTACCATTCCCACCTATGCCCTGATCTCCAAATCCTTTAAAAACTGGCGCGGCATGTCCGAATCCGGCGGCCGGAGGATCAAGCGCTCATTGAATCTGGACATGACCTCGATTCACTTTTTAAGCGATGCCGAGCTGGAAGATATGGCAAAAATAGAACTCCTGACCAACTACATCCGCAACCGGCAGCAGGAGATCGAGCAGTTCAACCGGGAACACGGGATTGACACCTCGACGATTATCAACGGTCGCCGTCAGACCAATGCCGGCCTGTTTCGGGCCTATGTTATCGCCTACCTCAAGCAGAATCCAAAAATCCATAAAGACATGACCTTTCTGGTCCGCCAGCTTAAACCCGGACCCGAGGGACTGCCTCTGCAGATCTACGTATTCAGTAACGATCAGGCCTGGGCCCGGTACGAGGCCATCCAGGCCGACATCTTCGACCATCTGATTGCCGCCCTGCCCCAATTCGACCTGCGTGTATTCCAGCATCCCTCGGGTTATGATTTCAGGAAACTGGCCACACAGGACCACCACCCCGGTTGAACCGCTAAATCCGGAAATCGGATTGTATTTTAACGGAGGAAGCCATAAGATAAAGAAGACTACACCATCCATGGCGTAAAATACGAATCTCCAAAATACGGAAGTACAAGACATGTCCAAAAGCACCCTGGCCGTTCTGCTCTCTGCCCTGCTGTTCCTGGCCCATCCCGCTCTTGCCGAGGAGTCGACAAAGACATCATCCGATCCGGTCGACATTTCGACCAAGATACTCGGCGGCACCGAATCGAAATCAGGGGACTGGCCGTGGATGGCCGC
>CAZPXI010000289.1:0-3667 GCA_964590715.1 uncultured Desulfobulbus sp. | reverse complement strand
GCCTGCGGCCCAAAAGCCAAAGTCGTTTCTTCCTGGGTTGACCCGGCCCTGAAAGGGTATTCCGTCAAGAACGTACTGGTTATCGGACTGAGCAGAAGTGAGGTCAGTCTCAACCTATGGGAGAATGCTTTTGTCGATAGTTTTGCCAGGGCCGGTATCCATGCGGTCGCCAACCACAAGGTCATGGGTACGGTTCCGGCGCCGGATCAAAAGGCGGTTGAAGCAGCAATAAACAAGGCAAAAGCCTCCTCCGTCCTTATCACTCATGTTGTTGATGTTACATCAAAGACCTATACCCATCCCGGCACCATCCATTTTGAACCAAGCGGTTTCTATGGCAGCATGTATGGATACTATGGCCATAGCTATCGAGCCGTGTATACACCGCCGGTGGATTCGACCCGTACGGTCGTCCGCCTGGAATCCAATCTGTATGATGTTGTCACGGCCCGTCTTATCTGGAGTGCGCAGTCGGAGGCCCTGAACCCGAATCTTCTAAGAACGGATTTTGATCGGGTGGTTGGAGTGCTGATGGCGGACATGAAAAAAAGCGGTGTCATCAAATAACTCAACCGGGACAACACTATGCCGATTCTGCCTGAGAACAAAACAAAACTGGTCTGTACCATCGGCCCCGCCTCTGACTCGCCTGAGATGATCGAACAGATGGTCGAGGCGGGAATGAACGTGGCCCGGCTCAATTTTTCCCACGGAGATTTTGCCGGTCATGGAGAAGTCATCCGCAGGATTCAGGCCGCTTCCGATAAGACTGGTAAGCGAGTGGCCATTATGGCTGATCTTCCCGGCCCCAAGATGCGGATCGGCCATTTTGCAGAGGAACCTGTTTATTTGCGTAAGGGAGAGCAGTTTGTGCTGACAAGTGATGATGTCGCCGGCACCCGGGAACGGGTTTCAATCACCCTGAAGACTCTGCCGAAAGCTGTACAGCCTGGCAACATCCTCTTTCTTTCCGATGGGCTGATTCAACTCAAGGTCGAGCGGATTCAGGGAGCGGATATTTTTTGCATCATTTTGGTCGGTGGTGAACTTCGTTCTAAAAAAGGTCTGAATATCCCAGGTATTGACCTGGGAGTCAGTGTCTTTACTCCTCGGGATCGAGAGTGCATGCAGTTTGCTCTGGAGCAGGGCGTTGATGCCGTCAGTCAGTCATTTGTCAACTGTGCTGCTGATATTGAAGAGGTTCGGCAGGCGGCCCATGAGATGGGATTTGATCCGTTTATCATTGCCAAAATCGAGCGTTCAAGTGTGCTGGACAATATTGATGAAATCCTGACTGCATCCGATGGAATCATGGTTGCCCGTGGCGACCTGGGGGTTGAAATCCCAATAGAACGTATTGCCGTAGCCCAGAAATTTATAACCCGCAGGGCTAACCTGCAGGCAAAACCGGTGATCACCGCCACCCAGATGCTGGAATCCATGACCCGTAACCGCAGACCCACCCGGGCCGAGGCGACGGACGTGGCCAACGCTATTTTAGACGGCACCGACTGTGTCATGCTTTCCGAGGAATCCGCCATGGGTGATTATCCGCTTGAATCGGTGCAGATGCTGGTCAAGATTGCCGCGGCTACGGAACCTCATCGGCCGCCGAAGCATTTTGAACGAGCCCTGCAATGTCTGAGTAGTCCACTTCCCATGAGCGGCATGGTTGACTCCATCACCAAAAGTGTTGAATCAATTATGGATGACCTTGAGAGCACGGCCGCGATTCTTGCGCCGACTGCCAGCGGCCATACTGCACGCAGCCTGACCAGATTCCGGCTACCGGCATGGATTCTGGCCGTCAGTCAGAGTGAAAAAACCTGCCGCGAACTGCTCTTTTCCTATGGAGTGCAACCAATTCTTGAAAGTGGTCACCCCGATGACTGGACCGAGTATGCAAAGGACTATGCGCATGAATTCTCTCTGTCCGGCAGCTATATGATTCAAACCGAAGGCCCTTCTCCGGATCATCCTGCGGCCAATCATAAAATGGAAATTATTCATTTATCATGACAAGAGTTTCGCGATTCTCTCATAAAGCAGCCGGGCAATGAAGATCGTTGTCGCACCCAACGCCTTTAAGGGCTCAATGACTGCCAGGGATGCCGCGGCTGCAATGGCTGACGGCATCCGCCGGGTTTTGCCGGATGCTCAAATTGAAGAGGTGCCGGTGGCCGACGGTGGTGACGGTCTGGTTGATGTCGCCCTGGATGCCTTGCAGGGCGAGCGCTGCAGACTTCTGGCCACCGGACCACGGTTTGACCTTGTTGAAGCTGAGTTCTGTCATGTCCCTGAACAATCGTTTGCAGCCCTTGAAATGGCGTTGGCATCCGGTCTTGCCCTGCTGCCTGAAGACATGCGGGATCCCCTGCAGACAACGACGCTTGGTACCGGCGAGCTGATTCTGGCCGCCCTTGATCTCGGGGTCCGTAAAATCGGCATCGGTATCGGCGGTAGTGCGACCTGTGACGGCGGCATCGGGGCGGCTACGACCCTTGGTGTTCGTTTTCTTGATGCAGCTGGCCGCCCGGTTTCTCCCGTTGGTGGTGCCCTGCAGGATATTGCCCATATTGACATGTCCGGCCTGGATCCTAGGATTAATGATGTCGTCATTGAGGCGGTTTGTGACGTGAACAACCCGCTTGTCGGTGAGCAGGGGGCCGCCCGTGTGTATGGGCCGCAGAAGGGAGCCGGTCCCCAACAGGTTGAACAGCTTGAATCAGGTCTGATCAATCTGGCCCGAGTGATTAAGAATGCTCTGGGGCTGGATGTTTGTGACCTGCCCGGCGGAGGTGCGGCCGGTGGGCTTGGTGCCGGTCTTTATGCCTTTCTTGGTGCCGTCCTCCGTCCGGGTATGGATGTCGTTCTGGACCTGGTGGATCTGGACACGAAACTTGAAGGAGCTGATCTTGTTTTGACCGGAGAAGGGCAGATCGATTTCCAGACGGCCTTTGGCAAGGCTCCGGCTGGAGTAGCGCTGCGGGCAAAAAAACAAAAAATACCCTGTGTTGTTGTCGCCGGATCCGTAGGAGAGAAATTAGGTGAGTTGCATGAACAGGGAGTGGATGCGGTTTTCAGTCTCTGTGCCGGGCCGATGTCTCTTCAGGAGGCCATGCAACAGGCTGAACATTCCATCAGCCGGGCAACGGAACAGGTACTTCGCTGTTTCCTGGCCGGTCGGCGATCCATCATCTCATAGCGGTCTCTTTTTATTTTTTATTCCAATCTTGTTTGTTCTTTTGTAAAAGGTGTTGCAAAGTCTCTCCCGAAATTGATTTTCAGTGAGACAGGGCTGAAAAATCAGCATTTTTTCGTTTACGTCTCCTTGCCGGGGTTTGAGGTCTGGAACTTATCAGGCGGTTTTTTGAACTCCCGCATATTATGGGGAACAGTTCCTGTATATTTCGATAAGTTGACCGTCAAGTTCAGCAAGTACATGCAAGAATGCTCAGTTATATTATTTGCTTTAATATAAATATGTTGTGCTATTTTAAGCAGCTTTGTTTTCTTTAAACAACGATACCTGTTGCGGTCTGTCGGCAGACTGTTTTTTCCGGAAGCCAGCCATTTTTATCAGCAACACAGCAATAGAGCCAAGTGTACATCGGGCCATGGTAGCCGGTTGGCTGCGCACTCGAACGGTTTCAAGACCGGTCTGGTT
>CAZPXI010000288.1:0-3686 GCA_964590715.1 uncultured Desulfobulbus sp. | reverse complement strand
CAGGCCGTATTCAAACAGTGTGAAGAGTACCTGGGCAATATCCTGCCCGATGTAACCCTTATGGGCGTTCATGATGTTGAACAGACTGTTTGCGAACGTACGGGAGCAGAACGTTCCGGCTACGGGGTTCTTGACAGCGAGGAATTACTCAACGCCCTTGGCCTTGCGGTTCTAGAACGGGACGTGGCCCCCCATAACAGAACACGTTTCGCCGTCCTCGGGCCTGAACTTGCCGTGCCGACCGGCTATGATGCCACCGCCCTTATATCCGAACCCCTTGATGACCGGGTCGGCATGCTGGTCGACATCTTAGGCGAATTTACCCGCCGGGGTATTAATATACTTGATATGCGTTCTGAAAACGATATCAAGACCCAGAAGCTTCAGGTCTATATTGAGGTTGAGGGCCATATCCAGGATGAGGTGATCAAAAGTGCGGTAACCCATATTGAGGATAGGGTGATCGGCAGGCCCGATGCCCTGCGTCTGCTCGGCAGTTTTCCTCGGGTCGACATGCGGACCAAGTATATAAAGTCATTCGGGTTCATCGGCACCGGCGCCATGAGCAAGTGGTTTTCCGACCGGCTGGAGCGGGAAGGTTACCGGGTTTTGTTCAGCGGCCGCTCAACAGCGCTGCGCCCGGAAGAGATGATCCCGCAGGTGGATGTCCTTGTTATCTGTGTGCCGATCTCGGCAACCGTTGACACCATTAACAGCTATGGGCCGTTGCTGAGCGCCGGCAAGGCCCTGATTCTGCTGGCCGGGGAATCGCAAACCACGGTTGAACGAGCGCTTGCCGTTACCTCGCCCGGGGTTGAAGTCATGCTGGTCCATAATCTCTGGGGGCCGCAGGCTGCAACCATGAAAGATAAAAATGCAGTTGTGGTCCGCACGGCCAGAAGCGGTCGATTCTGCGGTGAGTTTGAGGCCTTTTTATATAAACACGGCGCAGATATTTACCATGATTCGGCTGAAAAACATGACCTGCTCATGGGCATCGGCCAGAAACTGCCGACCGTTATCTCCGTAGCGCTGGCCATGACCCTGGATATGAACAACATCACGGCCGAGGATATCGCCGGGCACTGCACCTTGACCTCTCTGTACCCGATTCTTGCCATGGCCAGGGTTCATTCACAGAACCCGCGGACCTATGCCGAGATCATGTCCACATCCGGTGAGAGTAGAAAGATTGTCCAGGACTTTGCCGAGAATCTGAAAAAAGTCGTTGCCATGGCCGATGAATCCGACATTGAAAAACTTACCGATTTGATCGATCTCAACGCCGACCGCCTGACCGACGACTTTCTCAAGGCGAGAATGCACCAGGCCAAGGCCGTTGATGAAGTGCTGGGGAGAATGATCTGACGCTTGCAAAACATACCTGCAAGCCGTTTCGCGGGCGCACAGTGTTTGTCGGGTATTTTTTTTCAATGGTCCCTTCGCCTGTTGACCTGCAGGGGAACCGTGCTTAAGATAAGATGCGTTATGAAAAGAAAATTGAGTCCCAAGCTGTTTTTCCTGGTCCTTTTCGGGCTCTGGCTTATGCTGGCCGTCTACCAGTCAATCAACGGCACCGGTTCTTCCTGACGCCCTTACCCTGTTGCGCCGGTTGGCGGAACTCAATGTGCTTTGCCGGAACAGGCGCAATAGCCTGTTGCCGGCTTGGTTGATGAAAACCGGGTGTTGCCCCGGTACTCTTTTATTTTGATGAGTGTATATAATTACTGTATCTTTTTTGAGTAATTTCTTGACTGGATACCTTCTTTTACGCGCCGGAAAAACCGGTCTGGAGTTTGAAACACTATGCTGTCGACTATTCTGAAGTACCTTGAGGAAAAACATGTCTGCCCCCACTGTAAAAGTGAGTTGTCTCTCTGTCATGCACCGCCGGTTCATGTCGGAGACGGGCTGGGATGGGGCTGTGAATATCTGTTTATCTGTTTGAACGACGAGTGCTCTCTCTTTGCAAATGGCTGGGAGTATATTGAAAATCAATATGGTCATGTGGGGTCGTATCGCTACATGGAAATCCCCGGCAGTAAAGAAACCTATAACATGATGGTGGCCGGCAGGGGGGCTTTTACCGGTAGTATTGTTGATGTGGAGGCCCTTAAAAAACAGAATAAGCGTTATCAGCAGGAAAAGAAGGCAGTGGCCGCCCTTGATTCCTGCCTGGAAGACAAGAACATGGAACCGGTATTATTCCTTGCCCTGGATGAGGCGGCAAATATCCAGGACCGGAAAAAGGCGGTTGGCCTGCTCGTTCCTCTGGACAGCCTTGATTGTATAGAGCCCCTGCGTAGCCACACTTTTAAGGATACCTCTCTGGAGCAGGAGGTCAATATGGCTATTTCAGCGATTCTGACCAAACATTTTCAAAAGGAATGTCCGTTCTGTTTCGAGCTGATTAAGGCCCGGGCCACGGTGTGTAAACATTGTCAGAAGGAGTTGGACTGAAAAGAGACTTTCTGCTTGCCAAATGAGCGCCTAATGGGTATAAAAGCGCTCGCATATGGTGAGCGTAGCTCAGCTGGTGGTAGCACCGGGTTGTGGCCTCGGAGGTCGTGGGTTCAAGTCCCATCGCTCACCCCATGTATATTCAAGGCGTTTCAGGCTGTTGGCCTGAAACGCCTTTTTTGTTTCCGATCCAGGCAGGTTCCGGTCCGGAGCAAAGCTATACGATTGCTCTATGGTAGATTTTTGTTTCGTCGGTATCTACAATACAGAGATTTGAATTAAATGCTTTCGGTATCAGAATGCAATCCCTTGGTACGGGCTGGATTCAGTGACAATTAAAAAAAGCATGCTTGATGTTATGTTCATACTCACCGGCAGGAGAGCGAT
Organism: uncultured Desulfobulbus sp.; assembly: GCA_964590715.1. Lineage (GTDB taxonomy): Bacteria > Desulfobacterota > Desulfobulbia > Desulfobulbales > Desulfobulbaceae > DRLX01. The sequence continues at coordinate 839 of CAZPXI010000288.1, read as the reverse complement.
TTGAACTCAGGTTCACGCAATACCGAGCTGGCGACAATACTTCTTGCCGTTCTTGCCTGCCTGCTCTGGTCGACTGCATTTGTAGGGGTAAAGGTCGGCCTGCGCTATTCCGATCCTTTTTCCTTTGCCGGTATACGGTTCATGCTGGCCGGTTTGCTGTTGGTCCCCTTCTGGTGGTACAGGCGGCCTTGTTTTGCCGAAATCCTGGCAAACCGGCGAGTGATTGTGCTGGTCGCTTTTTTTCAGACCTTTTTCATGTACGGGCTGTTTTACCTTGCCATGACCATGGTTTCCGGTGCAATTGCCGCGATCATGATTGGTATCTCTCCGCTGACCGCTTCGGTGGTTGCTCATTATTCCATGACCGACGACAGGCTGAGTCTGCCCAAATCAATCAGTCTTCTGCTGGGAATGATCGGGGTGGTCATTCTCAGTGTCAGTCGTGAGCCTTGGGCTTCACCGACAGGGCTTACTGAGTTTGTTGGTATTCTTCTCCTCTTTCTCTGTACGATTTCGAGTGCGTTCGGCAACGTGCTGGTTGCCCGGGAAAAGAGTGATATGGACCCTGTTTTTCTCAATTCCCTGCAGATTTTTCTCGGCGGATTTTTTTTGTTTTTGTTCTCTCTGCCGGTGGAAGGGTGGCCTGCGCTGATTTTTCCTGTAGAGTATTACCTGGCCCTGCTCTGGCTCTCCTTTGTTTCAGCAGCGGCATTTACCCTCTGGTTTGTGCTGCTGCAGCGTCCGGGCGTAAAAGTTTCCGCGCTCAACCTCTGGAAGTTCATTATTCCTGTTTTCGGGGCTGTATTCAGTTGGGTCCTGCTGCCGGACGAATCGCCACA
>CAZPXI010000287.1:0-3697 GCA_964590715.1 uncultured Desulfobulbus sp. | reverse complement strand
GCGCGCCTGCCTTGGGAGCAGGAGGTCGAGTGTTCGAATCACTCCGCCCCGACCACTGATAGATATAAAAGCCGGACATCTGCATGATGTCCGGCTTTTTCTTTTTATCGGCAGGGCTTTTCCGCTTTTTTTTCACTTTCTTCCATTTTTATGGCATAGTTCCGTCATGGCTGATGAGACGTTATTGAAGAAATACCACCTGTTTTTTCCCGGTGACAGTTACCACTCCGAAGACTTTGATGCCGCCGTTGACAGCGGCGACATTATCATTGATCCGGGAAAAATAGTGAATCTGCTGCAGAGTGCATTGCATGATGAGGCTATTGTTGAGATAGAACTTGACGATTTAACGCGTATTTTTTTCTGCAGAGTCCTTGACCACATGCCTGAACTTGAGGAAGTGGAAACCGACGGCGTGGTTATGCTGGTTGAACCCGAATATACCAGGGCCGAATATCTGACCGAGCAGGATCACGTCGTTATTACACCCTTAGAGCCATCCATCGGCAACTATCTTATCTGTACCGTGCATAGGGTACTTCTGCGGATTCTCAGTAGTAAGTGCGCCTATGAACTTGGGTGTTTTCTGGATCAGAAAGTCCGGGTCCGGGGGATGCCGGTTCTGCAGTGTTCTTTTCCACAGGTTGTCCGGCAGGTGAAAGGGGCCAGGGCCTATCGGGCAAAAATCCCTAAAGAAATGGAACTTCTTGTCTATGTAAAGCGGCAGGGAAAGCGGGAACCTTTTGCCACCTGTCCGATCGACATCAGTGTGGAGGGAATGCTGCTGGTTGATCCGTCAGGCAAGTACACAACGCTTCAAGAGGAAGAAAAAATCCGGATGGAATTGTATTGGCCTAAAGGCCGGAGCCTGAAAGTCAATGCCAGGATTACCCATGTCAGTCAGTTGCGCGATAAAGAGGGGATCCAGTACTGCTGCGGCATCCAGTTTGATCTTGCGACCCGGTCCCTGGCCCGGGAGATTGAGCTGTTGGTTGCCGGTGTTCAGCGCAGGCGTCTTCGTGAGTTGTCCGACATCAGTGATGAATTCGGGGTGGATTTCGTCAACTGGTAGCAGAGGGGTTCTTTCCGGTGCCAAGGCCGCGCTACCTGCCTCTTGCCGCCCCGTCAATGGCCGGTTTGTATTCCTTGAGGTAAATCTCTGAAAGGGTGAGAAAAGCGGTAACAATAAGTGGTCCGTAAATAATCCCTAGAATGCCGAACAGGCTCATGCCGCCCAGGATGGAAAGCAGGACCAGCAGGGTATGCATCTTGACTTGGCTGCCGACAAATTTTGGTTTGAGCAGGTATTCTACGGAAAAAGAGAGCAGAGTATAAAAGACCAGGGTCAAAATTGCCTGGCCGGTATACCCGTTCAGGAAGAGAAGTGCAGCGGTCGGTATTAAGATGGCGCCGATGCCGAAGATGGGAAGAAACGCGAAGACTGCCATAACGGTTCCCCAGAGAACCGGAGAATTCAGGCCGAGCAGTGTAAAAAAGACCCCGCCCAGAACACCCTGTAACAGCCCGCTGATACCATTGCCTACAAGAATTACCCCGGAAATCTCCATAAACTTATTCATGAGGAGCTTGTCCTGTTCAGGAGGCAGGGGAGACAGGCGGGTTAAAAAGTCGATGAGTCGGTCAATCTCAATCAGCAGGAAAAAAATGACCATGATCAGGATGCAGAACTGAACGACAAAGCTCATGATGTTGGCGGCCCAGCCCGAGGCCTTATCATAAATAAAAAGCCCGGCGCTCTTGCTCAGGTCGGAAATCAGCCGGGTCACATCCGAGGGCTCAAAATTTATCCCGAATCCGGCGAGTAGCTCTTGTGCCCGTCCGGCCAATGTATTATTCTGTAAAGATTGTTGCAGCTTCATCAGGAGGTTGCTGTCCCGGCCCCAGTGAAACAGATCAAGGGCCTCTGAGGAGAGCGCACCTATACAGAAGGTCAGCGGGACAAAAACAATGAAAAAGATAAGGGTGCAGGTGAGGGCGGAGGCCATCCACGGTGAAAACCATCTGCTCAACCAGATATGTACCGGTCGGAAGATGCCGGCCAGGAGAAAGGCCAGAACCAGTAACTGCCAGAAGGGCCAGAGCAACCAACCCAGCAGTAAGGTAACGATAAGAAAGACCAGGAGGAAGTATTTTGCCGACAACGTGGTTAGCATCTTGTCGACGCTGTCGGATGTCAGGTGCTTTTCACCCCTGATCCGGGAGTCTTTTTTTTCTTGCTCGTTACCCTGCATATTCTCTTTTTATATTGAATCGTATTTTTTTGAGTATTGTACCTGCTTGGCCAAAAAATGAAACCTAAACCGTGGTCAAGGAACGGTCTCAGGCGCCATTGACCGTATACCCGCTGCAGCGGGTATGCATTCAGTGAAGTTTTTATGTAGAAATTAACAGGTAGGAAAAATCATGTTGAGCATGGAGCTTGAAATAGGAGTGCAGAAGGCTGCACCTGAACAGTTGAAAGAAAAGCCGGACCAGACGGCGCTTGGATTCGGCCAATATTTTACGGACCATATGTTTATCATGCGCTGGAATCGTGAGCAGGGCTGGCACGATGCAAAGATTCAGCCCTACCGGAATTTTTCCATAGATCCTGCGGCAATGGTTTTTCATTATGGTCAGGCTATTTTTGAAGGATTGAAGGCATACCACGGGAAGGATAACGACATCCTTCTGTTCAGGCCGGAAAGTAATTTTAAGCGTATGAACCAGTCGGCGATCAGGATGTGCATGCCCAGGGTGCCGGTTGATCGTATGTTAAAGGCCCTTAAAGCCCTGGTTTACCTTGATCGGGACTGGATACCGACCGCTGAGGGGGCAACACTGTATCTGCGTCCGACCATGATTGCCTCTGAACCGGCTCTGGGCCTGCGGCCATCCGATGAATATCTCTTTTTTGTTCTCGCAAGTCCTGTCGGTGCCTATTATCAGGAAGGGTTCAATCCGGTCAAGATTTATGTGGAAGACACCTATGTCCGTGCCGTTCCAGGTGGTGTCGGCGAGGCCAAGACCGCCGGGAATTATGCAGCCAGCGTCAAGGCGTTGACCGAATCCCAGCGCAAGGGATACAGCCAGGTTCTGTGGCTGGATGCACTGGAACATAAGTATATAGAAGAAGTCGGGACCTCGAACGCCTTTTTTGTCATCAATGATGAGCTGGTCACCCCGCCGCTTGCCGGCACAATCCTGCCGGGCATTACCCGGGATTCCGTGCTCCAGCTGGCTAAAGATTGGGGGATGACGATCAACGAACGGATGATCAGTATCGACGAGATCCTCACCGGCGCTGAAGACGGAAGCCTGCAGGAGGTTTTCAGTACCGGTACCGCTGCGGTTATCTCTCCTCTGGGGGAACTCTGCTACAAGGGAAAGACCATTCTTGTCAACGAAGGCAAGGCCGGTCCGGTTGCCCAGCACCTCTTTGAAGAGCTGCAGGCGATCCAGTTTGGTGAGCGGAAAGATCCTCACAACTGGATGGTTAGAGTCGCTTAAGCAAAGTTTTTTTTCTGGTCGAAAATTTTCTCTTTTTTTTCAATATATTGGGCGGAATTTTTTTTCCGGCCATGCCCTTGATTTTTCAAAAACCATCACTATTGTTTTGCGCAGTCTGATGGCTAAAATTTTGTTTTCGTCCAGCCGATGGGCTTGAGCCGGTAGCTGGATACGAACTTTCATTTCG
>CAZPXI010000286.1:2297-3697 GCA_964590715.1 uncultured Desulfobulbus sp. | reverse complement strand
GGTTATGTCGACAACTGGATGCAAGGAACTGATTTTCTTGTTGAGAACTTGCATATCGAGACTGTTGAGGCACTTTGGCGCTCCTGAATTCCTGTCATAAAAAAAGAAATTTAGCAGTAATTGGTGCAGGAGACCACCCTTGTGGACGATATGGATGGCCTCTTGTTTCGTCCGGATGGCCGGACTCCTACGACACTTGTTGATGCACTTTTTTTATGATTGGGTTGCAGGCGGTTAGCCCGCTTTAGTTGAATGAAAACAAAAAGATACAAAAATAATTTTTTTTCCAAGAAAAGCGACCAATGCCAGAAAAATGTAAGAAAATTATTGTAAAATACCAAAGATGAAACTCATGCCCGATGAAGGCTAATTGCATATGAAACAAGAAAATAACAGATCATTTCCTCCTTATGCCTGGCTGGTGATGCTCTACGCCATGACCCTGTTGACGTCCTGCGCCATGCCGGTGCCGACACAATCCCGGTCTGATTTTTTAAACATCAAAACAAAAGGAAACCTCGCAGCAACAAAAAATATTGGCTGTGTTCCTTTAAGCAAACTGAACAATCAATATACACCTGTGGATATTGCACATGGTCTGACCCAATGCATTAGAACAGAAAAGTATGAAGATGCCACTAAGCTCTATGCGTTGATGTGGGCATATGGCAAGTTCGACACATACAGAGTTGCTGATAAAAGTGCCCATCAAGCTATAAATATACTTATGTATCAAATTCGATCTTCCTTATCCAAGAATGAAGCCGACATAGAAAAAAACAATGAATTTGCAAAGATATCTCATGATTTAAAGAGACCCGGCTCTCGTTTTTTACCGGAGATGTGTCGAGAGATCAAACAGCTTGGGCCTCCGGATTATTTCCCGGATTACATGATTTTGCATGGCATGAATGCGGTTTTGGATGCCATGCAGAAATCAAAAGATCAGCAAATGGATCCCTTGGTTAAAAATTTTGACGCCACGGAGGCATGGAAAAAAATATTAAAGAAATCTCTACCGTGTTCTTCCTTCGAAGAGAGTGTTGCCACAGGAATCAACAACAAATAACAAAAGGGAAACCATTGCAAGTAGTAGTACGGTCAGCCCGGTTAGCCGCCGGATTCTGATCGTGGTGGAAGATATCAATGATGCGGAACCTAAATCGGGAAAATAAAAATTTTAAAGAGCGATGATAGTGACAAAAAATACAAAGAGAGCACAAGTGAAAAGCTACAAGACTGGTAGGGCTTCCCGGCCCTTGATAATGAGCAGCATTTTGAGGATGTTTTGTGTTTTGGCATTGCTCTGTTGTATTGGTAGTTGCGCGTCGTTGCCCGGAAAAAAATCAATTTTTTCTTCGTTGTATCCGCCGAAGTATCTGTATCAGTCCGGGTTGCTC
>CAZPXI010000286.1:0-2197 GCA_964590715.1 uncultured Desulfobulbus sp. | reverse complement strand
GTTGCTTCAGCCCTGACGGCAAATACTTTGTCGCTCGTGGGGTTAACCGCCTCAAAGGGCCACGTGATAGAGGTGAGGGAGCGATCCTCAAGCTTTACCAAACCCGTGACTGGTCACTGGTTGCAGATGTAAAATATGGTATCGTCTCCGACGTGATAGCCTTTACGCCTGATGGCAAATATGTCGTGGATTACGAAGTTGATCTTCAAGAGAGTTCCACTCCTGAAATCATAAAGAAGGATCCAGAAAAATATGAATACCCCGAGATTCGTTTCTGGTCGGTTCCCGATCTACGTTTGGTGAAGACTATTGATAATGTGTCCAAAGGATCTGCATCAACAACAGCATATATGGCGATCTCCCCTGATAACAGTTTTGTGGCCGTAGGGGCAATAAGTAATGGTATATACTACTTTAATAAAGAAGATCAGGAAAGATACGGGATAGCCTATCGAAAACGTTACGTATTGACCAAGATTTTTTCAATTAATAATGGTGAATTAATTCACCGCCTGGACGGGGTCGTTGGAGATTTATACTTCACTCATGACAGCAAATACCTGATCGTTACCAGTGGGCAGGATCACATGGCCGTGAGGATCTTTTCCACCGGGGACTGGCAGCTCAAAGAGCAGGTAGGGTTCAAGGACAGTCACTGGTCGCTTGACAGTGCCTTCAATCCGGAAAAAAACTTACTGGCTTTCAGCAATGGCAATATTGTTTATATCTGGAAAGTTGTAGAACGATAATTCTGTGTTACCAAGTAATCCAATCTGCATAGGGCAATCAAAATGAGCGAAACAACATTGTATGACTATGTCGTCATGACCAATAAGCCGTACCATGGACGGCCGGAAGACGAGCCGGAGGATACAAGATATCATCAGTTAGACCCTGAAGTTTTTGAGAAGTTGGAGATTGATGTAACAAACAACTCTGATGATTTTAATACACAAAAACAACCCTTCCACAATATTGATTTCTTTGCCCAGACCTATGTAAACACGACGACCAATGAAGTGATCATCAGTTTCCGGGGAACCCACGTAACAGGTGATATGTTACCGGACTGGTTACAGCTAGCGCTGGGGCTGGATACCGACCAGACAGATGTCACGGAAGCCTATACCGGGTGGGTGGTTACACAGATAGCGAGACAAATAGATAAAGGTATAATCCCGGTGCAGCTCGGTGCCACGATAACTCTTGTTGGCCACTCCTACGGCGGCCTGCAGGCCCAGCAGGGAGAAAACCATTTGCTGGATTTGATGAAAAATGATGATGAAGGTACTTTTTCCCATGTTGGCAGAGTCAGAGGGGTAGGTATTAACTCCCCAGGCCCCGGACTTTTTGAAGCCCGTGATGACGTAGATTTTCTGGAGATAGATGCCAGGGGCGATATTGTCAACTGGGGTGGGTTTGACCATAACAGTACGTCGGAAATGACGATTGATACTGGGGCCGAAAATTTCCTCGAAGCACACGGTATTGAAAAATTTTTAGATGAGTTTGTGTGGGATTCCCATGCCGACATGACACTTGACGAAGCAAATGCCCTGACATTTATGGAGGATCTTGAACAGTTCAATGGGCAGCGCGAAGCTATTTTGCAACAGATAGAGGAACAGGGAACAGAGATAGTTGGCAACAGAGATGCAGCAATAGCAGATCTTGAAAGTGAATTGTCGTCCCACGATTGGCGTGTGAGCCGGTATCTGGAAAACCGGGCGTCATCTTTAGCTGAAAATCCCCTGGTTGATGTAAGCGAGGAAGGTAACATCTTCAGGGTTATGACTCCGGAAGGTGGTGTTTTTATTGTGGAAATGGGTGAAGGTGGGGACCTCCATGCGCAAGATTTTGCATCATCTGAGGTCCTTCAAGACGATCCAACCAATATATATGACCCGGAAAACGATGGTGTCGGTGTCTGGGATGGCCGACCGGAGACCATGTTGCAGGCAGATTTTGACACAGTTTTTGACCATCTTCTAAACGATACCACTCATAATGCCCTCGAACATTGGCATGATTCCGAAAATCAGTATAATGAATCAAATGGATTAGCACATAACAATAACGAGGATACCGTCACTTCCCCTTCACTTGGCTCTACCTACACCACCCAGCCAGGCGATACCCTTACCGAAATAGCCGAGGCCAGTCACACCAGCGTAGAAGATCTGTTGTTCTTTAATCC